>JAIELM010000359.1 GCA_019752975.1 Undibacterium sp.
TTCAGTAAAGGAGGAATTCGCCCTTCCTGAGCGTGATCCATATTATCCAAAGGGAACGGTAAATGAGGCGTAACGCGATACTCTAAAGGCGCGAAATCTTCTTTTTTAAAGGAATGATAAATCGCTGCTGCATTATGTCCACCGTCACTCAAACTAATGCTAGCGCAACCAATTAAGAAGTTGCAGCGTTCACGTCGCATATATGCAGCCAGCCCAGCCCATAACAACATGATCACCGCACCGCTACGATAGTCTGGGTGTATGCAGGCGCGACCAGCTTCAGCAATACTGGAACGAATATTGTGCAAGCGCGCAAGGTCAAATTCTTTTTCGGAGTAATAACGACCGAGATGACGCGCCGCCTGAGGCCCTAAAATTCTGTAGGTGCCGACCACTTTCAGCGTCTTGTTATCACGCACGATCAGGTGATCACAATGTTCGTCGAATTCGTCTTTATCTAGGCCTTCAGCATTGGTCAAAGATGACAAGCCCATCGCCTCAATAAATACTTTATAGCGTAAGCGTTGTACTTCCTTGATTTCCTTTTCCGTACTGGCAAGACTTAAACTCAATTTTGAAAAACTAGGGCTTGCATCATTGGGTAGCGTGAGGACTCTCATCACTTATTCTCCTTTATCTTGTTACGCACAGAATAAAGAAGAAATACTTCCGGATTATGACAAAATTGTTTCAGTTTAATGACATGTGACTACTTTCAAAACTCAAAATCTTGGCAAAATCGGAAAAAGTATCTTATTTGTTACACGTCATATTTGAACTCGTGATTTAAAAAAATAGCGATGCAGCGAGCTTTTTAGCTCACCCGCATAGCAACGTGTGGCAACGTGTGGCAACGTGTGGCAACGTGTAGCGTATAACGAAGCTTTACAAATCGTCCCATGCGAAGGATAAATAATGGCGCAATTTAGGAAGCAGGTGACGCTTTTCAGCGAGCTCTTTTGATGGTCTTTCCGATGCTGCCCAAATCGGATTAGGGAAATGCGCGTCATCCTCATAACGTGGAATCACATGCCAATGTAAGTGCGGCGTCATATTGCCCAAACTTGCTAAATTAATTTTATCGGGCTTTATGACATCGCGTAATACTTGTTCGACTTTGCAAACTGCTTGCATCAAAATAGAACGATCCGCCGGCGCAAGATCAGTCATTTCACTAATATGTGTATTCCATATGACACGGCAAAAACCGGGATAGTTGATGTCATCGACTAGGACAACACGAAATTTTTTGTGTTGGACGATGATCTCGCCACCGTCTTGTTGACAGAGTTCGCAGCTAGTATGTTTAGACATTGATTTAGCTCAGTTAGTATTTTTTGAGATTATTCATCATGGATTGTAGGGCGGCTGCAACCCGCGCCGTAGAGCGTGTGGTCATGCGGTGCGACGCGGGTTGTACCGACCCTACAAAAAAGCCATTCTAGCGCTACACCAACACGCGCTCTATTCCGCCATTATTCGCCATCGCGACATATTCAGGCATCCAATTTTCGCCCAAAATATGTTTCGCCATCTCTACCACGATATAGTCTGCCACTGTGCCACTATCTTCGTTATAACGTGAGAGTCCTTGTAAACAGCTCGGGCAAGAAGTGAGGATTTTTACCTCCCCTACAAAACCATCGGTGCGTAATTTATCGCTGCCTTTTTGCATCTCTTCCTCTTTGCGAAAACGCACTTGAGTCGAGATGTCTGGACGACTGACGGCTAAAGTGCCAGACTCGCCACAACAACGCTCATTCTTTTCTATTTTAAGCTTATCCACGGTGCTGATCAGCGCATTGATGGTCTTGCCGGAATCCTGCAATTTCATGGGGTTATGGCAGGGTTCGTGATACATATATCGGGTGCCGCTCACACCTTCCAATTTCACATTTTTCTCCATCAAGTATTCATGAATATCGATGATGCGACAACCAGGGAAAATTTTATCGAACTCGTAGGTCGCTAATTGATCGTAACAAGTCCCACAGGAGACCACCACTGTTTTGATGTCGAGATAATTGAGCGTATTCGCCATGCGGTGAAACAACACGCGATTGTCGGTCATCAGTTTTTCAGCTTTATCAAACTGGCCAGCTCCACGCTGAGGATAACCGCAGCACAGATATCCAGGTGGCAAAACTGTCTGTACGCCGACATTCCAGAGCATCGCTTGGGTAGCCAAACCGACTTGTGAAAAAAGACGCTCAGAACCGCAACCGGGGAAATAAAACACGGCTTCGGTGTCGGCGGTCGTGGTGAGCGGATTACGAATAATCGGCACCACTTTATCGTCTTCAATATCAAGTAATGCACGCGCGGTTTTCTTGGGTAAATTACCCGGCATCTTTTTATTGATGAAGTGAATTACCTGCTCCTTCATCGGTGCTTTTCCCACTGTCGCTGGGGGTGTCTTGGTTTGTTTTTTGGCGAACTTTTTGAACAGTTCATGCCCTAGACGTTGTGCTTGATAGCCCCATCCTATCATGGTTTTACGGGCAAAATTAATGGTAGCCGGATCAGTCGCATTGAGAAAAAACATAGAAGCGCTAGTGCCGACATTGAATTTTTTCTGTCCCATTTTGCGCAAAAGATTACGCATATTCATAGAGACATCGCCAAAATCGATATCTACCGGACAGGGATTAGCGCACTTATGACAAACCGTGCAATGATCTGCCACATCTGAGAATTCATCCCAATGTTTGATCGAAACACCACGCCGCGTTTGCTCTTCGTATAAAAAAGCTTCCACCAACAGTGAGGTAGCAAGAATCTTGTTGCGCGGCGAGTACAGTAGATTCGCGCGTGGCACGTGAGTGGCGCAGACTGGCTTACATTTACCACAGCGTAGACAATCTTTAATGCTATTGGCGATGGCACCGATATCGCTTTGCTGCATAATCAAAGACTCATGTCCCATCAGGCCAAACGACGGCGTGTAGGCATTGCGCAGATCGGCGGCAAACTCAGGAAGATTCAATAATTTGCCTTTATTAAAGCGGCCGTCTGGATCAATACGTAATTTATATGAACGAAAGTCTTTGATCTCATCCTCAGTCAAAAACGCCAACTTGGTAATACCAATACCATGCTCACCGGAGATCACGCCATTTAAAGAACGTGCCAGCACCATAATCCGCGCGACCGCATGATGCGCCACTTGCAGCATCGCGTAATCATCAGAATTAACCGGCAAATTAGTATGCACATTGCCGTCACCAGCATGCATGTGTAAGGCGACGAAGACACGGCTACGCAACACTTTTTTATGAACAGCGGTGCATTCATCCAAAATCAATTTAAAAGCGGAACCATTAAAAATCTGACGCAAGATAGCCCGTAATTCCGTCTTCCAGGAAATACGTATGGTACGGTCTTGCACCACATCAAACACGCGTGCATTTGGCTGCGCTTGTAAGCGTTGCTCAAAAACGAAATCAAGCTTTCCTAAACCGAGTTGGCTTAAGTCAGGACGTGCAGCGCCTAACGGAATATCTAAACTTGTCAATAAATATGTCCATCGCGCCGACACTTCAGTGAGCAATTGATTCGCTTGAGCAACCCTATCCTCTAACAATTCTGCCGCAGGGATATCATCACCTTCAGCATCTTCGCTCTTACCTAAAGGAAGACTCTCTTTATCGAAAAAATGCTTTAACTTTTCGATGAAAGCGAGCTTATTCTGAATCGACAATTCTATGTTAATACGTTCAATACCGTCAGTGTATTCGCCCATACGATTGAGCGGAATCACGACATCTTCATTAATCTTAAACGCATTGGTATGCTTAGAAATCGCTGCAGTCTTAGCTCTATCTAACCAAAACTTTTTACGCGCTTCTGGACTAACCGCAACGAAACCCTCACCGACGTGAGTATTGGCGATACGAATCACTTCCGACGCCGCTTGTGCCACTTTATTTTCATCGTCACCGACAATATCACCGAACAAGGCCATCTTAGGTAAGACGCCGCGTTTGGACTTGGTGGTATACCCAACCGCACGCAAATAGCGCTCGTCTAAATGTTCTAGTCCCGCCAAGATTGCGCCGCCTTTTTTTGTCTCGGCATCTAAATAATCTTTGATCTCTACGATACTCGGAATCGCGTCTCGCGCTTGTCCAAAAAATTCTAAACAAACCGTGCGGGTAAACTTAGGCATCTTATGCAAGATCCAGCGTGCTGAAGTAATTAAACCATCACAGCCTTCCTTTTGTACCCCGGGCAAACCGGATAAAAATTTATCCGTCACGTCCTTACCTAAACCTTCTTTGCGAAACGACGGGCCTGGGATAGTCAACTGCTCAGTCTTAAATGATTTACCTTCACCGGGATGCGTCCATACCAGTTCAAATTGGGCAAAATCCACCTCATGAATTTTGCCAAAATTATGTCCTATGCGCGTCACCTCTAGCCAATCGCCATTCGGATCAACCATTTTCCACGACGCGAGATTATCTAAAGCGGTTCCCCATAGCACGGCTTTTTTGCCCCCCGCATTCATGGCGACATTACCGCCTATGCAGGAAGCTTCGGCTGAAGTCGGATCAACCGCAAACACAAAACCAGCTTTATCCGCGGCATCGGAGACGCGCTTGGTGACGACACCAGCGCCGGAATAAATCACCGCGTAATCTCTATCAGCACCGGGCAAGCGCAATATTTCTACCGCACCCAATTGCTCTAATTTTTCAGTGTTAATCACCGCCGACAGTGGCGTCAAAGGAATCGCACCGCCGGTATATCCAGTACCTCCACCACGAGGAATGATGGTCAGTCCCAAAGTGATACAAGATTTGACCAAACCGGCCATCTCGTCTTCGGTGTCGGGCGTAAGAACGACAAAGGGATATTCCACCCGCCAATCGGTGGCATCAGTTACATGCGAAACACGACTAAGCCCATCGAATTTAATATTGTCTTTGGCCGTGTATTTGGCTAATAATTTACTGGCTTTTTTTCGCAAGTCGTAGATGTTTTTAAACTCTTGCGAAAAATCAGCGACCGCTTTGCGCGCCGCTTGTACCAAACTATCCACGTTA
>JAIELM010000398.1 GCA_019752975.1 Undibacterium sp.
AGGCCGCCAAATTGGGTAGCCATGTTCGCGCCAATCAGTTGGGTGTGATGATAGGTGCAACAAGGTATTTAATTGATTTACGAGAAGCGGGGGAAATCGTCGCTTCTGGCAACTTTACCGCGGTGCCGCTAACAAAAGCGTGGTATCTAGGGGTGTCCAATATTCGTGGCAGTTTAACGAGCGTGATCGACTTTTCTCTTTTTGATGGTGGTGATCCAACCATTCAAGACACTTCGTGCCGGGTATTGGCGTTTTCTAATGCCTTGTCGTTCAATAGTGGTTTATTGGTGTCAAAAGTATTGGGTTTGCGTAATGCCGATGAAATGCAATTGTTAGAGCCAGACGATGAGATTGCTGGCATAGAATCGGCTTCCAAGCCATGGCTGCTGAATCAGTTTTTGGATAGCGATGGTAATAGCTGGTCACAGCTAAGTTTGAGCTTATTAGTGCAAGATCAAAAGTTTTTACACGTTGGTTTGTAGTACAAAATATAAAAAGAGTAGCTTTTCAATTGTTTAGGAGATTAGTAATGGCATTGAATAACCAACCATTATCGGCAGAGAACCAAGAAATAGAAGAGCTCAAAGAAGAGCTCGACTTTGATCATGAGTCTGTGACCGCATTGGGCAAGACTGTTGACGATCATGTCTTACCAATTGAAACGTTGATGGAGGAGCCAAATTCAAGCTTCAGCCACACACTCGATGCGCCTCAAGTGGCAGCCCGCGAAGATTTATCGTATTTAGAACCAGTCACAGCAGAAGTTGATCATTTTATGCCACAAGATGCGTCGTTAAACGTAGCGTCTGTGTTTGATGCACCTGCCGAGATTCCGCTAGAAGACAGCACGATTAGTCAAGTTGACAGTACCATCGTTGCACCGGCGTTTTCTAAAGAGCGTACCGTCCGTTTGCCACTGATTGGTCATTTGCCAATTCAAAGGCAGATTCGTTTATTGTTGATCGTCATGGGCGCAAGCTTGGTATTGAGCGCGTTCTTTGTTTGGTTAAACGCTAATCAGTCAACCTTGATTTCTACGCAAGCACAGATTTCTGGTGAGATTTTGATGCATTCGCAGCGTATTGGTAAAGCGGCTCCAAATGCGATTTATGGTAAGCCAGCGGCATTTACTCAGCTGGAAGAGAGCCAAAAAGCGATTAATGCCAACTTAGACGTACTGATGAATGGTGGTTCGTATAAAGGACGTTCGATTGCTAAACCGAGTTCTGATTTGGTGAAGGTGTTAGACTCCACTACCAAGACTTGGACCAACTCGAATAAGGCGGCGACCACGATTCTGAAAACGAGAAAAGAACTCATGGTGTTTCGTGAGGATTTGGAAAACATGGGCTTGCTCTCCCTGAGTTTGGCAACACTGTCGGACGATGTGTCCAAACAAAAGGTACAGAAAAATACATCGATCAATGAAATACATGCGGCAGAACAATTGGTGATGTTGACTCAACGATTGGCACGAAGCGCCAGTGAATTCATGACACCAGAGGGGATTAATCCTGAGAAATCATTCTTGCTTGCTAAAGATACCAACACTTTCTACGAATTGCTAGACGGTTTCTTAAATGGTAGCGAGATCAATGGCTTACCTGCAACTAAAGAACCCGTAGCACGAGCAAAATTGCAAGAATTACAGAAAGTTTTCCTAGACTATAAGAAGAACGTTGATAATATTTTGGCTAAGAATGACTTGTTTATTGAAGCTAAAAAATCAGAGCAATTGATCTTTAATGAGAATGAAGATATTAAACAAAAAGTTTCGGCATTGGTTTTAAATTACTCAACCAAGCAAGATTCTACCAATCTTTCATTTTGGTTCTTGATATTGACCGCCCTATTGGCGCTGATTTCCGCGGCAGGTATCGCGGTGGTCTTGCTGCAAGACAGTCGTAATCGTACAAAAGAAGCGAATCAACGCCGTGTCGAGGCCGATGGACAGATGCAATTAGCGCAGAAACAAGAGGAACAAGCCAATGCGGTGAATGAACAAAATCAGGCGGCGATTTTGCGATTGATGAACGAATTGCAGGAAGTGGCGGATGGAGATTTAACGGTACAAGCAACCGTTTCCGAAGATATTACGGGCGCGATTGCTGACTCGGTTAATTACACGGTGGAAGAGTTGCGCGGCTTGGTTGGACGGGTGACTGCCACGGCGGTAGAGGTGACTAGCGCGTCTTCACAGGCGCAACATATTTCCGATGACTTGCTTGAGTCCTCGCATCAGCAAGCACGTGAGATCGTTGATGCCGGTAAAGCGATTACCACTATGGCCAATGACATTACTGAAGTCTCGCGATCTGCCAACGAGTCCGCTGAGGTTGCGCGTCAATCAGTTGCTGCGGCGGAGCAAGGTTCTTTAGCGGTGGAAAATACCATCAAAGGCATGAACGAAATTCGGGAACAAATTCAAGAAACCTCTAAGCGGATTAAGCGCTTGGGTGAGTCCTCTCAGGAGATTGGTGAAATTACTGAATTGATTTCCGATATTACTGAGCAAACCAACGTTTTGGCGTTGAACGCAGCGATTCAAGCGGCCTCAGCTGGCGATGCAGGACGCGGATTCTCGGTGGTTGCGGAGGAGGTTCAGCGTTTGGCGGAACGTTCTGCTGAAGCGGCGAAACAAATTGGTGCCTTGGTTAGAACGATTCAAACCGATACCCACGATGCGGTAGCCGCGATGGAAAAATCTACTCAGGGTGTGGTCGAGGGAGCAAAATTGTCCGATGCGGCGGGTACCGCTTTGTCCGAAATTCGTAGCGTTTCAAATCGTTTGGCGGAGTTGATTCAAGGTATTTCTCTCTCTACTGAGCAGCAGGCAACCTCAGCAAATGGTGTTGCACAAAACATCGAGCATATTTTGACGATTACTGAGAAAACCCAAAACGGTACGCAGCAAACATCCCTCTCAATTCGAGATTTGACTAAGTTGGCGGAAGAGTTGAAGAATTCAGTGTCACGATTCAAAGTCGCCGCCTAATGCTAGTTAAGGCTAAATTCGATTTAGCCTGATCATGATTGCAACGCGCCCATGCGTCTACGTTGGGCTGCCATAATGTTTGCGGAGTTAAAGAATGACATCAGGTTCTTCTAAGTTGTCGGATGGTGGGCAAGCGCAATTTGATATTGCGCCATTATCTTGGGTAATGGCAGAGTTGAAAGAAGCACTCAACAGTGCTGGAAAATTATTGAATACGGCGATAGAACAAGATGCCGACACGAAAAATACTAGCTTGTTGCAGGCAAAATCCTATCTGCACCAAGCCCATGGTGCCCTACAGATAGTAGAAATCGAAGGTGTCTCCATCCTCACTGAGACAGTGGAAGAAATTATCGAGCGCATGCAGTCAGGCAAACTCGAAACTACCGCCGCTTCTGTAGCCAAAATCACGGACGCCTTTTACGCGATCTTGCGCTATTTGGAAGACCTCTTAGTCGGCAATCCTCAGCAGCCAGTACGGTTATTTCCCGAATATCGAGCCTTGCTTGAGCTTAAGGGGGCGGAGCGTATTCACCCAGCAGATTTATTTTTCCCCTCGCTATCTGTACAACAATCGATTCCTGAGTTGAGCTTAAGTAAGAACGTAGAATCGATCAATTATGGCGCGATGCGATTACGTTTTGAGAAGTTATTGCTTACGGTTTTGACGAGTAAGGATAAAGGAGCGCAACAACAAGCTTCTAGTCAAATGCAAAGTCTTATTCATGAGATTGAGCAAGCCCAAGTGAGCACAGCAACCAAGGCATTTTGGTTGGCGATGCGTGCTTTTGCCGAATCAAGTGTCGACGTAGCACAAAAAGATGAGCGCCATATTAAGCAAATATGGGGGCGAATTAATCTGCAAATTCGTCGTTTAGTAGAGGGCAATACCAGTGTTCCAGAACGTCTTTTAAGAGATGCTTTGTTTTTTATTACACAAATCGAGGCTCCGTCGCATTTTGTGGCGCAAATTCGCAAGTTGTATCGACTCGACCAATACGTGCCGGTTGATTATGAGGAAAAAAAATACGGTTTAATTTCCCCACAAGTGCTCGCTACGGCAAAAGAGCAACTTTCCAGCGCAAAGAATTTATGGGGACGGATCGCCAATGGCGATGTCGCCCTCAATGAGAAGTTTTGCAATCGCCTAAAAGAATTATTAGAAACCTGTGGCGGTTTGCATTCGACTCCTCTACTCAAATTATTGCGAGAACTAAACGGAATTGCCGCTCACGCGATCCATGTGCAAAACCAAGAGCGCATGGGATTAGAGCTGGCTACTTGCCTACTATTTATTGAAGGTTCCTTGGAACAGATAGCTCATTTGCCGGGAAATTTTTCGGCCAGAGCGGATGAATTATCTGCACGCTTGCTGTCATTGGTGGACGGTGAAATACCAGAAAGTCAAGCTCCGTGGATAGGTGAAATTTCCCGTGAAGCGCAGCAAAACCAGACCATGGGCGCCTTGGTGGGAGAAATGCAGCTTAGCCTTAAGCAGGTTGAAAAAGTATTAGATGAACATTTTCGAGATCCGTCCAATCACGCCATTTTAGCGCCGGTCGATGCGACTCTGGCGCAAATTGGCGGCGTGTTGGCGATCCTCGATCAAGACCAAGCGCAATTGGCTGTGCAGCATACCAGAGCCATGGTCAAGAGTTTTACGGTGGATAAATCTAGCTTTGATGATACGGTCGCAGACAAGCACTTTTTGAATGTGGCGCAGAATATTGGCGCACTATCCTTCTTTATTGAGACGCTACAAAATCAATCCGAATTGGCGAAAAAGCGTTTTGCTTTTGATGCGGAACAGGGCTTATTTCAAGCAAATTTACTCGAAAAATTTCCGAGTAAAGGTAGCGATATTGAGCTGCTTGATGGCGTTGATAGCGCAGATAATGCGATCATTTCAACGCCTGAAAATACCGCGGAACAAGATTTACTTGAGCAGCAAAAAGAATCCGAGCGCTTGATCACCTCACTGGTGGCTGCACCCGAAAATACCCAGTTGCAGGCACAGCTTAAAGACTCCTTAGATCATGAGCGCTCGTTTG
>JAIELM010000090.1 GCA_019752975.1 Undibacterium sp.
CGATCACTTCTAGCCAGGTATGATTCAGTTTTACCAGTTCACCAATCGCATTTTGTTCACCAAATAAACTCTTCGCTAGACGCGCACCTAGCACGCACACCGGCGCTAGCGTCGCGCTATCTTCATTTGAAAACCATCGCCCTTGATTTACTTGTAAGCCGCTGTGTTCCACATAACTGCCAGAGACCGCGAAGGCACGTCCAGGAACGATATTACTGCCATAGATCAACTGGTCGACTTTGATTTCCTTTTTCATCGCGACCGACAGCGCACCAGGCACGACCGAGAGCGCAGCAGCAGCGTCGGCACTTGACAATCCTAAGGAACGCGCGCGGATGTCCTTCAATTTGTCCATGCTTATGGTCTTACCTTCTAGGATCACATTATTTAATCCCAATTCAGAAACCAAGCGCAAGGCTTCACGCCGACTACCTTCACCAACAGCTAACATAGCGACAATCGCAGCCACACCAAAAATCATGCCCAAGAGCGTTAAACCAGTTCTTAATTTACGGCGTTTTAACTCAACTATCGCTTCTACAATAAGCGCACGGTTCATGATTTTTCTTCCATTTTTTTAGGAATCAATACGATGTGACTTCCGACACTCACACCCGACTTTATCTCACTGCGATTAGGCCCTCGTAGTCCTAATTCAATTTTTTGCTTGGTGGTTTTCGAGCCATCTTGCACATACACAAAATAGTCGTTCCCATCTTGAACTAAAGCGATATTGGGAACGGTTAGGGCTTGGGGAGAGTTTTGTAAGCTCACTTTCGCCGACACTGCTTGTCCCGGTTTGAGTCCCAATTTCTGGACTAAGGCCTGATCAATTTTCGCTTCAAAATCTGAATATTTCACCGGCGATAGCTTAGATTTTGTGCTGGCACTTTTTCCGACTTCAGTCACTTTTAAATCCATTTCGGTACCGGTTCCAGCGAGTCGAACCTTGACCGAAAGACCCTCTTTCAAACCAAAACTTGCGCCTTCAGGAATACTAAATTGCGCCACCTGCTGTGTCAGATCAGGTAAGGAACCCAAGTCCATTCCTGCCCACATGACACTCCCAACCTGCGCAAAACTTCCATCCCAATTAGGTTTTAGTTTAAACACACCTTGATGAGGGGCCGTCACTTCCAAGGCAGACAGACTGTCTTTTTGTTCGCGAATATTCCTCGCGACATTTTCTTTTTGTGAGGCAAGGACTGCATGCTCGGCATTAGCACGCACCGAGATTTGACTATTTTTCCAAGCTAAATAGTGCTGTTTGTCATTCAAGAATCCCATATCAATCAGGATGTCGAGGATTTTGTTTTGGGCGAAAACGCTTAAGTCGGCATTAGCGTAACGTTTGCTTAAATTTAAATCGCCATCGACCTTAGCGCTATCCGTGCTGAGCTGAGCGCGACCAATCGCGGCGTTGGCTTCAATACCCACTTCGGCAATTTCTTTACGTAGCATATCGGTCTCAAATTGCGACAATCGTATCTTGGCTTGTGTGGCTTCAAACTTGGCGATGACTTGACCTTTTTCAACCAAGCTGCCATCTGGCACCATGAAGACTAAGCTTCGATTAGCATAATTAGAACCAGGGACGGAAAGTTCGGTGCTCGCAGCCGACTTAACTTCCCCGTCAGCCACAAGTTCTTCCTGCCATGGCCGTAGTTGCAAAACTTCGATGGGGGTTTTATCACTGGTTTGGTCGCTGCATGCGCCAAGTCCGCTAATCAAGATCACAAATACGCTAGCAAGCAGTATTTTCTTCATTGTCTCGCCTCCGTTACTGTTTTTGTGGCAGCTAATTTTGTCGTCATGTTGGCACTGGAAAAGGCCACTGATGCGCTGCTAGGTGTAATGAAAACCTGTACCGCCGAGCCGGGTTTGAGGTTCTTAGGTATGGTATCAAATTCAAGTTCAATGTCGCGCACGGTAATCGCTTCGCTCTCGGACTTTCCGTGAAATACCGGCCCCATAGCACTCACTTTTGCAGCTAACACGGTATTCGCGCCGGACAGCGTGACTCTGGCAAGCTGCCCAATCTTAAGCAAACCTATCTGCGCCTCCGCCACTTTAGCTGTGACATAAATTTTTTCTGGATCGGCTAAGCTTCCCGCCGCCATTCCCATATACAAGCGACTACCGACGGCAATTTTTTCTCCACCATGACCTTTCGCATGGATTAAAGTACCAGCGCGAGGCGCTTTCACGATTAAATCCCGCTTTCCTTTTTCCAAGGCGTCAATATTGGTTTTCAGCTGCGCCAATTCCGATTTTAACCCGCGTAGTTCTGCCGTCCGAGCGCGCTGTTGGGCTTCTTTTTGACGTAGCGATAACTCAGCTATTTTGGTACTTAAATCACGTTCGATGACAAGTTTATCGTACTCGATACGCTTAACTAATTCCCTAGGAACCGAAGCTTTGCGCACCGCTTTTTCGGCATTGCTCTTCGCTTCACTCACCGCTAAATCAGCGAGCCTTGCACTTTCGGCGTGATCAAGGATCAGTTTTTCCAAGGTTTTTTGCTTTTCGTTGAACATAGAATGCGAAGTTTCTAATCGTGCCGCTAATTCATTGACTTCAAAAACCGCCACCATTTGCCCCGCTTTAATTTGACTACCTTCTGGCGGGAATTTGACTAGTTTATAGCCCCACACCTGAGGTATAGTTGGTGGCACTACCGGGGTTGAAACACGCGATAAAATTTCGCCCTCTAGATTGATTTCCTTGGGTGTTATGGATGCCGCCTTTTTTGTGGCAGCGACGGTTTTTGCAGTCGCCCCATTAACACTAAGTTCAATCGGGCTGATGGCTGCACTCATGCCTTGTGCCAACACTAAACCATGTTGTTCCGGTAATGCGATTTCAACTTGAAAGTAACGACCATTTCCCCAACTGGCTTTCTTTTCTGGGGCACTAGAAATACGCGTAATACTGGCCGTGATGCGCGAATCTGGAATAGCATCAAAATGTACCTCCACCGCCTGCCCTTCTTTTAAAAACGGCCTATCCACTTCCAATACCCAAGCTTTGATTGCTAGACGTCCGTCTCCCAAAATTTGTCCCGCAGCCATACCCGAATTAGCCGACCCACCTTCATCAACGCGGGTTCCTGTCCATGGATCATAGCCATGAATCACCACTCCTGACCGCTCCGCTTTAAATTCGGCTTTTTCCTGTTGTAGTTTGACGTAGCCAAGTTGTATTTGTAGCTTACGCGCGGCCAACTCATTATCTTGTTCTTTTCTGGCGATCGACGCTTTTGCGTTGTCAAAGGCTTTTTGTTTCACATCAAGGTCGCGCACCGCCGCGTCCAATGTCCCTTGATATTGGTCGAACACCAGAGCGGCTAGCTGCTCCTTGGGTAGAACCGCATCTATCTTCGCTTTCAATAGATTGGCCTGGGCAAAAAATAAAGCCCGCTCCGCTTCAATGCTACGCACCTCTAGATCGGCTAATTCACGCATTCCGCGCTCACGATTTTGGACAATTTCCAAATCGAGACGTTCGACTTCTGCACCACCTTTATTTTCTATGCGCAGCACTACATCGCCAACTTTCACCTTTGTTCCTTCGGGCGCAAAGTAGCGCAAGGTGACGCGCCCGTCCTCCGATTCTGGAACAATGATGCGCTGCGAATCTAGGGCTTGAACCTCACCCGTAAAAATCACTGGTCGTTTATAGGGGTTTTGTTGTATCGGCTTATTCTGTACCTTAGTAGTGTCCACTTTTACTTGAGCTAAACTCGGTAAAGAACTCAGTAGTGACAGGGTCAATAAGGTGATCATTTTAATTTGCGTCATACTGCCACCTCCGCCACTTTACCGTCTCTCAAATGGATAGTCCGTCCCGCCTTAGCCGCAATAGAAGGATCATGCGTAACCAACACTAAGGTCTGACCGGCTGTATTCAGTTCGGCTAATAATTCCAAGACATCGACTGCACTTTTGGAATCGAGATTACCGGTAGGTTCATCAGCCAACAATAAGGCTGGTTGATTGAGTAAAGCGCGAGCAATCGCAGCTCTTTGCAATTGTCCGCCTGAGAGTTCGCCCGGCAAGTGATCTAAACGCTGCCCTAAGCCTATTCGTTCGAGCAAGCTGCGCGCCCGAGAGCTAGCATGAGCATCTACACTGGCAGCATATCGCTGCGGTAGCAATACGTTTTCTAGTACCGTTAAACGTGGGAGTAAATGGAAGGATTGAAAGACAAAGCCGATGCGACGATTGCGCAAATCCGAGGACGCATCGTCATCCATCGCACCGATCTCATCTTGTTCTAAATGGTAGGTTCCACTATCGGGCTTGTCCAAAGCACCCAGTACATTGAGCAGAGTGGATTTACCTGAGCCTGAGGGTCCCATGATGGCGACAAATTCGCCTTGCTTGATGTGCAGGTCTATGCCATCTAAGGCTCGAATTTCATTACCGCCCTGCATATAGGTCTTACGAATATCTTTCAAGGCTATCATTTTTTTCTCTTATAAAAAATACTTGCGAACAGTGAGCGCAAGTATCCTTACATAAGATGCAATTGTCAATAAGCTAGGCTTAGCGTAAACTTTCCATTGGAATTTGAGATGATGCCGGATGCACTTTTCCAGGCAGCTTCTGTGAGAATGTTTGGTGAGAATGAGGGGCAAATAGCGAGCTATTTGTAGCGAAGAGCACGGAAAATGACCGAAAAAGCGCCTTCAGCACAAAAATAGCACCGACGGTGCGCCTAATGGAAAATCTCGGTCGATAGCTGATGTTACCGGACTCGCACAGCTTGAAGTTCTAAATAAATTTGTCAGCTTGCCTTATACCAATTCCAATAAAATAGTGCGATAATTTTTAGATTTTGAACGTGAGTTAAAAAACGAAAACCCCTCAACGCCGAGGCGCAGAGACATAGAGGAACGCAGAGATTTTCTCCGGTTTTCTCAGCGACTCGGCGCCTCGGCGTTGAGGGGTTTTCAATTTAGAATTACTATCGTATTTAAGTAATTATTCAACCCGCTATGACGAAGTTGAAATTTCAAAGTACTCCACCCTATTTTAT
>JAIELM010000524.1 GCA_019752975.1 Undibacterium sp.
GTATTTGCCCATCCCAGCCGCAATGAAGGCCTTCCCACTTCGGTACTGGAAGTGGCCGCCATGGGTATTCCCTGCGTAGTAACCGATGCCACCAATGTAGGTGATGCCATCCGGGAATACAATGCTGGTGCCGTAATTGCAGAACCCGATCGCCCAGCAATCAAAATCGCCGCCAACATAGGACCTAATTCGCGTACTATCGCAACGCCGAGCAAATTGACGATAAATGAATCACCGCCATAGGTGCGTAATTGCTGCGCAGAGAGATAGGATAAAACCACCCCGATTAATAAGCCGACTAAGGCGGTAATTCCTAAGGCTTGAAAGCCGGTGCGATAGACATTGGCAGAAATCTCTTTCCAAGGGCCTAGTCTTGGGTGACGTATTAGGCGCCCTAAATCTAATACTAAGCGGCCTAATAATTCGACTAAACCCAGCACATGCAGGGCAAAAGCGAAAGTCAATGTGCCGAGATTTTTGAGTGTAAAAAGAGCGCTCTTATGCGAGCTAGGGACGCTGATCTTACTGACTTCTTCAAGTCGAGCAAACAGCGCCTGATGCGCTGGCAGTATGCGCAATTGCGCGGGAAATTGTTTGCCCCAAGCCTGCCATAAAATATGTGCACCGATGTGATCCAAGGCGGTGATGCCGATTAAATCCCAATGGATGTCTGACTGATCTTTTAGTTGTGCGCTTGTTTCATTGATGGTGGCAAGCAGTGTAGTATCGGTAAGCAAATCCACCAGCCATGCGCCAGTAGCGCTCACATCTGCATGCTTGCCTTGGTGAATACTAAGAGTGGGGGTGTCATGCAGCATCGGTATCGCGTCAGTTTTTGAAAAGTACTGGTTAAACACCTGACAGTAAAAAATCTATCGCGCTCATGATTTTGGTGCGACAGTGTTTTGTATTTTCTAGGTTTCTTCCCATTGGGGTGCGCTGCAGTCTGGCTGGATTTTTGTTTTGGTAGATACTAAATTGTGGCATCAAAAACTCCGCAAGCCATCACCCAATACGTCATTTTTGTAAACTGCGCGCTTCTCAGTGTTGATCGCTTACTGAGTGGCGGGAAGATGACTGCTCAATGCCTTAGCCTGTTCCAGTAAGTCACTATGAGTACCTAGGTTAGCGCTTTTTTTTGCAGTGCTAGGTTTGTGTACGATAGGCATTATTACCTCCAATAGGCTGCGAGTATATTATACGCAGCCTATTGCGCAGTCAATTACTTCTCTTGAACCAACGGGGTTTTCCTATCGATGATTTCATGGCAGTCGCCTTGTACTGTGGAATCGTCATAATTACTCCAGCCATAGCTATCGACGTAACGTACATGTGCTTTGAGTTGGGCACTGAGAATACTACGATCTAATTTTTCGTCAGGAGTGCGTATGTCTACCATATCTAATAGCGTATGAAAAACATTTTCCGTAGTGAGTTTAGCGTCTTTGTGGCGCAGTAATTGTGCGATTTTTTGCGGATGCTGGGATTGATACTGATCGGAATACCACATGAAAGCAGGGATGTGAAATTCGTATTCGGTATTGTGGCCATGAAAGGCCAGGTTGCAACTGCCGTCATATAGGGTTTGCCCATGATCGGAGACAAAAAAAAGTGCACTCATATGCGTTAAAGCTTTGAGTTGAACAATGACACGGGCTAATAGCCAGTCGGTGTATAGCATGGAATTGTCATAGCTATTATTGAGCGCTTCTTTATTTTTGAGATCGGTGTAGGCGGGGTTGGCGACACCAAACAATGAGGGCAGCCAGCGATCATATTCTTTGGGGTAGCGTTGACTGTAATTCCAATGGTTGCCTAAGGTATGCAGCACAATCAGTTTGTTTGGTGCGCTGTCTCCTAAAGCATTTTGCAAAGGCTCTAGCAGCACTTGATCGAAATTGGAGCGATCAGTAAAACCACCTAAATTGAGAAATTGGGTGACGTCAGCTTCTTTCGCGATAACCGAGGTAGGCGTATCAAATTGACCGAAACTCATTTGATTGGATAGCCAAAAAGTCTTAAAGCCCGCTTCTTTGTAAGCACTTAAAAAGGATTTCTCGACAAAGCCCGCTTTCAGGCTTTGTGTTGCTGCTTTTCTGGTGCTAATAATCGGAACTGACAAGCGGGTCGCCGAGACTGCTGTGATCATGTCAGAAAAGCTGACTAAGTTGTCTTCTTGCGCTAGATAGGGATTGGTTTCGCGTTGGTAGCCATTGATACTCCAACGATCATAGCGTGAGGACTCGCCTATTACGACGACGATGGTTTGTTGAAAGTCATTGCCTAGTTCTTGACGGGCATTGAAGCGAAATTCCTTGTTCTTGTCAGTTAGCTGGCTAAGGTAATGGCGTTCGCTAAAAAAGTCATAGCCGCGCACAAAAATTCCCAGCGGCCATGTGTGGCTAAAGCTCTCAGCATCATAAAAAGTGTCGGCCCAGGCAGGTAGTTTCGGTTGTTGATTGAGCAAGGTGTGTAAGTGATCCCACGAGCGCACTTGACTTAAAGTGTATTCGTTTGAACTGGAGTCGGCGCTTGCGCTGGCGCTACCATTACCATTGTCAGAAGTGCTGAGCACACCGACTTCTAATCCATACCACCACGGCACCAATGAAGCGCTCAAACAAGCGAGTAAGAACCAACGTGAACCGTGGACCCAATCTAAGCGGTGATTTGATTTGGCGGCGCGTAATAAACTCCACCACCAGAGAAAAATCAAGCCCATTAACAAGAGTAATAGCCATACCTTATGGCCTAAAAATTCTATAGCTTCCTTCGGGCTGGTTTCAGAGATGATGCCGAGATGGTGAGTACTGATGCCCTGACTGTAATACACACGCAAATACACCTCAATAGGGATCGTTAAAAAAGCCGGTAACAAAAGATAATGAAACCAACGTGGACGTTTAAAGACCAGCCAAAGCACTAGCCATGTGAGTAATTCAAAACCTAGTAAGCGCAAAGGATGCTCTATCGGTTTTGCTAACACCCATGCTAGATAAGGGAGAGCACTGATGAGGCTGTAACTGGTCAGAAGATAGGGAGTTGAGAAGCGAGACTGACTAGTCATATTGTCTGTGACGTGGCGCCTGAGTTATTTGGTGCGAATAATATAAACTATTTTTTACGTCGCAAGGAAGATAATCAGTGTGGATGTAGCCAATGAGGGTTTGACTGTTAAAGGTGTTATGACAAGTTACCGCATTGATGCATCTATTTTTTGCCGATCCTATGTCGATTGGGCAAAACAACAAATTGGTGGTGATCATGTGATTACCCTAGGCCGCGCCTAATAAATAATTCACATCGCCATCTGGTGGCGAAGCACAGTATCAGGAATATAGTAAGTGTACAGTCTTCTTAGGCGATTACAGTCATGCGGGTTTGCTACCATCTGCTTCTGCTTTGCATCTTGGTGCTGTTGTTTTTACCGAAATCTGTTGACTGCTCGGTGTTTTTGGGTTTACACTCGCGGGTTCTCGATTGTATACGGTTTTTGTTGCGCACTATTCTTTAGTGTGCGTAGGTCGAGGATAGATTTAGAGTTCCTTGAGGCGTTAGTCTGCGTTTCTGGGATTGTGTTTAACGTTGTATTTTGTTGGATTAAAAACGATGCCAACCATCAATCAACTGATTCGCCAACCACGTGTTTCTGCAGTGGTTAAGAGCAAATCACCGGCGCTGGAAAACAGCCCGCAAAAACGCGGTGTATGTACTCGCGTTTATACGACAACTCCAAAAAAGCCAAACTCGGCTTTGCGTAAAGTTGCCAAAGTCCGCCTCACTAACGGTTTCGAAGTTATTTCGTATATCGGCGGTGAAGGGCATAACTTGCAAGAACATAGCGTAGTTTTATTGCGCGGTGGTCGTGTTAAGGATTTGCCAGGTGTGCGTTACCATATGGTTCGTGGTGCTTTGGATACTCAAGGTGTTAAAGACCGTAAGCAATCACGTTCTAAATACGGTACTAAAGTGCCTAAAGCAGCTAAGAAGTAATTTTCTTGTAATTCGGTTGTAACTTAGTTTCAGTAAAATCTCCGTAATTCGGAGGGCGTCGGTCGGAGTGAGTAATTTGACCGAGTAAGTGGTGGCTATGATGGCTTACCGCGAGCAGCAATCAATCGTGATTGTGTGCTCAACTGAAGATTGAAAGGAATAGAAATGCCACGTCGTCGTGAAGTCCCGAAACGGGACATTTTGCCGGATCCGAAATTCGGCAATGTAGAAGTATCAAAGTTTGTTAACGTTTTGATGTTATCAGGCAAAAAATCCGTAGCTGAAGGTATCATCTACGGCGCATTCGATCATATCGTAGCCAAGTCTGGCAAAGATCCGTTGGAAGTGTTTGCATTGGCAATTAGCAATGCTAAGCCATTGGTTGAGGTTAAGTCTCGCCGTGTTGGTGGTGCAAACTACCAAGTGCCAGTTGAAGTACGTCCAGTGCGTCGTTTGGCTTTGTCTATGCGTTGGTTGCGTGAAGCAGCGAATAAGCGCAGCGAAAAATCCATGCCTCAGCGCCTTGGTGGTGAGTTGATGGAAGCTGCTGAAGGTCGTGGCGGCGCAATGAAAAAGCGTGATGAAGTCCATCGTATGGCTGACGCAAATAAAGCGTTCTCACATTTCCGCTTCTAATCTCAAATGCTTATTAATTAGTAAGCAGATGAGAGGCAAATGAGAAGTAGATAGTAAGTAGTTTGAATTAAGCCGAGCGTAATTTCTTAAGAAAAATTACGCTCGGTTTTGTCCATTAAAAGATTTAGGAAAAGCTATGGCCCGTAAGACCCCCATTGAGCGCTACCGCAATATCGGTATTTCGGCTCACATTGATGCTGGTAAAACCACAACAACCGAACGTGTTTTGTTCTACACCGGTGTAAATCACAAAATCGGTGAAGTGCATGATGGCGCGGCTACCATGGACTGGATGGAGCAAGAGCAAGAGCGCGGTATCACGATCACGTCAGCTGCGACCACTTGCTTCTGGTCCGGTATGGCGAATAATTTCCAGCCACATCATATCAATATTATTGATACGCCAGG
>JAIELM010000006.1 GCA_019752975.1 Undibacterium sp.
ATGCCAAGGTCATCGCCATCCACTAGCATATTGCGGACAAAACTTTGATCAATCTTTATGGTGTCAACCGGCAATTTTCTGAGATAAGTGAGCGATGAATAGCCGGTTCCAAAGTCATCCAGAGCAAAATGGACGCCTAGCTGACGGCAATGTTTTAAAATACTGACTGCTTGGTCAATATCGGCGATGGCAGCGGTCTCTAAAATCTCCAACTCAAAGCAGGTCGCAGGCATCTGCGGATGCAATGACAATGCTTGGTTGAGATGCGCACAAAAGTCATCTTGCAGGAAATGATCGGCGCTGATGTTAACACTCAGACCGACATGCAAACCTTGTTGATGCCAAATTTCACCTTGCGCTAATGCGGTACGGATGACCCACTCTCCGACCTTTTGTTCTAAGCTGCTTCCATAGATATGCGAGAGAAATTCTATCGGCGACAACATGCCGCGTTCAGGGTGGTTCCAGCGTATCAAAGCCTCCGCACCAAACAAGCGACCATTTTGCAAATCGACCTTGGGCTGGTAATACAAAACAAATTCATTTCTCTGTAATGCGTGGGTCAGTAATTCGAGGTAGTTGCGATGAACTTGCGCTTTCCTGTCGCTTTCCGGATCAAACAAATGGTAGCGATTTTTACCCGCATTTTTTGCCATATACATGGCTTGGTCCGCATGCCTTAATAAACTATCGGCGTCTACGTTGTCGTCGGGATATAAACTGACACCGATACTTCCACTCACACAAATTTCGAACTCTTCCACCTGCACCGGGCGGCTCACCGCAGTCAAAATGCGATCTAACACTTGCATGCATTCGACTGTAGAAGTGATATCCGATAGAAGTATCACAAACTCGTCACCGCCTAGGCGCGCCAAGGTGTCATTGGCACGTAACACGTCACGTAAGTTGTGGGTAACGCCGATCAACAATTGGTCACCCACTTGATGTCCATATTTGTCATTGACCGCCTTAAATCCATCCAAGTCAAGAAAGCACACGGCTAGGGATTGTGCAGACCGATTAGCACTTAAAATTGCTTGCCCTAATCGGTCGCCAAGCAGGCGGCGATTTGGTACGCCCGTCAAAATATCATAATGCGCGATGCGATCTAATTCAGCTTCGTGCGCTTTAATTTGGCTGATGTCGGAAAACACGCCGATGTAATGTGAAGTTTCACCAAGTTCATTGCGTACGACGGAAATCGACAATAATTCTACATAGACTTCACCTGATTTACGTCGATTCCAAATCTCGCCGCGCCAAAAATCGTTTTCTGTTACTTCCTGCCAGAGCTGACGATAGAAATTCGCCTCGTGTCGACCCGAGGATAAAATCTTTGGCGACTCACCGACCACGTCTTGCTCGCTATAACCAGAAATACGAGAAAAAGCGGGATTCACTTTGGTGATTTTACCTTCCTTGTTCACCACCATGATGCCTTCGTAACTGCTAGAAAAAACCGCTACCGCATCTTTTTGTGCTTGTTCCAATTGCTTTTTTTCAGTGATATCGGTATGCGTTCCAGACATCATCAAGGGATGATCATCCATATCACGCTCCACGATGCGGCCACGCACTAAGATCCAGCGCCACTCACCCGATTTGGTACGACAACGAATTTCCACTTCATGATTGGCCACTTCGCCCAACATATGACGACGTATCGACTCCATGGCCTTTGGCAAATCATCCGTGTGCACCAATTCTGGCCAATTTTCTGTGGCAACTCGCATTTCTCCGGGCTGATAACCAAGCATCGTTTCCCATCTCGAACTGACGACAAAATGATTGGTCTTGACGTTCCAATCCCAGTAGCCTTGATCGGCTCCTTCCAAGACACGCGCCAAAGTTTGCTCGCGCTCGCGCAGCACCGCTTGCGCGAGTTGCTCTTCGGTTAAATCACGTCCAAAGGCAATATAACGGCCGTCGGACAATCGTTTGGTATTGAGCGACACCTGAACGATGTCGCCACTTTTGCGCTGTACGGGCCAATCTTTACGAATGAATTTTTGTGTCTCAAGTAATTGCAGATGCGCCGGCAAAAATTGTTTTGCTTCATCGCCGATTAGGTCGGAGATCGTTAAGCGAAAAACCTCCGCTCGCGAGTACCCCGTCAACTCACAGGCAGAAACGTTCGCAAACAGAAATTGACCTTTCACATCAGTGATCCAAATTGCTACCCCGGCGTCCTCTAAGACGACACGCAGATTCTCGTCGATCTGACGACGCTCAGTGAAGTCGCTGAGTGTGCCAACTAAACGCAATGGATTACCTTGATCATCGCGCTTGACTACTTTTCCCTTGACTCGCAACCAACGCGTACTTGCAGGACTCGCGGTAATACTAGAAGCTAAACGGAATTCAAATTCTAAGTATTCGCTTTTTCCTTCACGATGCTGAGCGATCATGTCCAACACATTGGCCAGATCATCGACGTAAATTGTTTGCTCGAAAAAACTAAAATCGTGCGCATCGTCTTCCGCACGAGTACGGGTAATGGCATAGAATTTAGGGCTTCGAAACACTTTGCCCGTCACGATGTTCCAGTCCCACAAAGCATCTTGATTCGCATCCAAGGCTAATTGCAGACGTTCTTCATTAAATAACGCTTGTAGTTCTATCCGCTTACGGTCAGTGATATTTTGAACGGTTCCATGTAGGGACTCGATGTTACCCGCAGTGTCATGTATTGCTTGACCGCGGACTAAGATCCATCCAAGGCTGCCGTTAGCTCGAATAATCTCAACGTCACATGTATACGACTCGCCACAGGCCAAACAATTTTCTACCTGAGCAGATAATGCCTTCCAAGACGTTTCTGTGAAATAGGTAGCGACCTCCGGATAAGTTGCGGGTGGCAAGGAGGTGTCGCGACCATAGATGAGATAAATTTGTTCTGACCAAGTATGGGTATTACTCGGGATATGCCATTCCCAATTTCCAATACCCGCATTCTGTTGCGCCTCCTTTAATTTTCGTTCGCTTTGAGCCAATTGTAACTGTTTGTGTTTGCTATCCGTAATATCTCGCGAGATGCCAAATAAACCGTAAATTTTTCCGTCTTGGTCAAGAATGGGACCTTTTGTGACGGAAAATACCAAACTCTGACCGCTCGTTGTTTGCACGACCTCCTCATCGGTTTGCGTGACACCACCTTTGATAATCGCGGCGTCTTTCTGCGTAAGAAATTGCGCTGTCTCAGTTGAAAATAGATCAAAATCAGTCAAAAAGAGCATGTCGCGCACAGGTTTGCCAACATATCCGCTGGCGGCCCTATTGACGAGCAAATAGCGTCCCTCTAAGTCTTTGACGAAAATAGCATCTGAAGCACCTGACACAATCGCATCGAGTAATCGCCTTTGCACGTCGTCTTTTCCTAGCGAGCGCCGCAGCATTTCGCTCATCACGCTAATGGCACAACCGTTAACTAAAAAAAATAGAAAGCGCATTAATTCTATCGGCTCGTCCACGTACAAATGCGAATTTAACTTCAAAGAGAAATAGGCAAAGCCCGACGCCGCCAGAAGAGTCGATAACAGTCCAGACCATAGCCCACCCAACATGGCACTGATCACCACGGGGAAAATCAACAACATAAGGATAGGCTTCGCGTGTGTGGCGGTACTGAGACTTTGATGAGTCGCCAGCATGGCGATGGTCATGACGAAACTCAAGCCATAGGACAGCCAACTAGCGCGTTGGGATTGACGTGTCCCCTCTTCCAGAGAGGCTAACAAATTCGGCGAATAGACGGATGAGTCGCCAGGTACCGCGTGCATTGCAAGATAGAAGAGTGCGGCTGTTGCCACCACAAAAAAAACACCTTTTATGGTAGACAACATCATGATGGAATGAATATCGATAAACAGCGCGAGCAGATGATCCGATAAGAAAATCCAAACCAAGGCCGACAGCGCGTACATCAATGTAGCAAACAAAATAAAACGATGGCGAGTCAGTCCTTGCATGGGGGTTCTCTCACGATATTATTTCTTACCAATTGCCCATCACAATGCACCAAAATTTCCAATTGGTCTATGACAATCTCACCCAATATTGAAAAACTCGAGATTTCTTTACAAGGGTAGGTTTGAGCACTTTTTTCTTGTGTCTCCTATTTACAAAGTCTCAGACTAAAATCATATAAATGTGCCGTCTGCCCATCGCGATATTATTTTGTCTAATAGGTGCCAAATTGACTAAATAGGGACAAGCCAGACAGCTGGAAAATGGCGAGACAATGCGACGAATTGGGGAAAATAGGGAAGAGAGAGGAATTCATAACTGACTGGAGAAGATCGACAACAACCCTCACACAAACACATCCACCTGCGTCCCGACAATCGCACTAATCAAGCCCCAACTTCGCTCTATAGCGCGCTGTTCGGCGATTTGCTCCTCTCTGCGAAACACAGCAGCATCCGCCTTCAGATCCGTCTCCCCCACAGCCGCACGTTCACCATCAAGCTCGGTGCGTGCATCAGCAGCAAGCGCATTGGAATCTGCGGCTTGCTCACCTCGCTGCTTAATTTGTTGATAGGCTTGTAGCGCCTGAGTCCCCACGATGGGCGACAATCCATTGAGTGACATCTCAGTTCCAAAAAATTATAGAACTCCAGTGTAGGGGCTTTGAGCTATGCTAGATCTTAAGAATAGAAGGGAAAAGCCAAGCAAGCTATTGATTTGCTCAAACTTTCCCCTGCCGGGGATGTTCAAGCACCAGTTTAATTCCTACCCGCCATCACACTACCGTTCACATCCCACACCGCACCAGTAATCCTAGCCGCTTCGTCACTAAGCAAAAATTCGCGGGTCAAAAATTCGCGGGTCAGCAAAAATTCGCGGGTTCGCGGGTCAGGCTTGAACGGGTTCGCGGGTCAGGCTTGAATCTTTGTATATTTCACCCGTTCTGGGGTGGCAGTTCTAACATTCCAGGATTTTTAAGGACATTGGGGGCAGGTCTTGAATCTATCCTAGAAACGGCGATTGACCGCTGAATATCGTCTTTAAGTTCATGATTTATCAAA
>JAIELM010000239.1 GCA_019752975.1 Undibacterium sp.
TTACCTGAGCAGCTAAGTGAGCACCTGGGTGAGCAGCTAATTGAGCACCTAATTGAGCAGCTAATTAAGCACCTGAGTGAGCACCTAAGTGAGCACCTAAGTGAGCAACGCTGACGGCGCATTTTCGGTCATTTTTCGTGCTCTTCGTTGCAAATGGCTCGCTATTTCCGTCTCATCCTCACAAAAACTTCCCCGAAAAGTGCGTACTTCATCATCTCAAATCCCAATGAAAATTCTGGCTTCAAGGAAGCTTAATTTACGCACATCTTTCCTTATTTTTCTCGCAAAGATAAGAGAAAATAACTGTCATTTCCCGATAAAACTCTTGACTTGAGGCTAGCTGTGGAAAATACTGGTCACTGGGCAAACTCATCGAAAGATGGGGACGCAAAGCCTCCGGCCTAAAGTCATAAATATGATGATGGTAGCGGGGTTACCGAAGAGTAGACAGTGGTGTTTTTTTCTTGGTTCTATTTTTCTCCTGCGTTGTCCTTTGTTGCATTACCCCTAAAACAAAGGAAACATGATGAAACACTTCTCCACTCTCCAGAAAATTCTCGCTGGTGCTGTTGTCCTCGGCTTGGCGCTCACTTCAATATATGCCGTGTATTTGGTAGACGCCAAGCATAATGCAGAAGCTGCGGCTAACTTGGCTGCAAAAAACGCAGCGGCGAGGCAAGCCGCCACAGAAGCGATAGCTGCCCAAGTCGCTAGCTCCAATCTTGGGAAAACCCAGGCACACGTTTCCAACTTTAGTGCGCCAGTGTTGCAAACTACAGTACCGTCGTCGCTAGAGCAGGTGGGCTTGAGTCATCGTCAACAATTAGCTGACGTGACTATGGGGGCTGGGGAAAAAGCGGCATACGAAATGCCTGTGGATTTTATTCCCAGCAATCAGCATGGGCAAACTGATGGGGCACCTTTTTCTCGTATCAATCTAAAGGAAATTGTCGCTGGTAGCCAAGCGATTTCTGCCTTGGGAGCACATCTCTCGGCGGTGGCGTCTTGGTACGGTTACACCGATCAAGAGCTCAAACAAAAATTGCTAAGCGATAGCTCCTTGCATGTCGATCGCAAAGGGCGCTTGTTGAATATCGATGCGGGTTTGCCAGCATCAGCCGCATTATCAACTCCAACTTCAACTTCAACTTTAGCTTCAGCCCAAACAGGTACTTTAGCTGGCAGCGTGCTGAATGCGGGAACGGCTTCTGGTGCGACGGTAACGAGCGCGCCACCTTTTCCATTGACGAATACTTTTAAGCTGCATTCGAAAGCAAACTCGACTCGAATTTTGTACCTCAAATTTACTGGTGAGGGGAGTAAGCCAGCCTTTAGTTTGGATAATATACCTTCTACCTTTAATGATGCTGAGCAAGCCATGATACAAAAAATCTGGCAGCGTGTGACTGAGGATTATTCGCCTTTTGATGTGGATGTGACGACGGAAAAACCGACTAACTTTGCCGGGAAGTTGGGCGTGACCATCTTGATTACTCCAGAAGCCTCAAGTGCTGGCGGTTATGCGTATTTGAATTCGTTCACTAACTATACCGGCGGCCTAGCTCCAGCTTTTTGCTTTCCCAATAATCTGGCAAATAGTGAGAAGCCGATTGCTGAGTGCATCTCCCACGAGCTGGGGCATACCTTGGGCTTGAACCACCAAGGTCAATTACCTTCTACCGCGTATTACGGTGGGCAGGGCGATGGTGAAGCTGGATGGGCGCCAATTATGGGTGTGAGTTATTACAAAAATTTATCGCAATGGTCCAAGGGAGAATATGCGAATGCCAATAATAAAGAAGACGCATTTGCCGTCATGGCAGTGCGTGGATTAAAGCCGAATGTAGACGATGTGGGTAACACCATTGCGACGGCGATGGCGATGAGTGCAAGCAATGCAAATGGCTTTAATAATTTGAGCGCATCTGGATTAATCAGTGTGCCTGGGGACGTGGACGTCTTTAAGTTTAGCGCTGGTGCTGGAACCGCGAGCTTTACCTTATCAGGCGCATTGAATAGTCAAAATTTGGACATCGCCGCGCAATTGATGGATGCCAACGGCAAGGTTCTCGCCATTACTTTGGGGCAGGTGAGTCTGAATAAAACCTTGAGCTTCAATTTGCCCAGTGCGAGCACCTACTATTTGAATATTACAGGCGCTGGACGCGGAAGCGCTGCCAGTACGGGGTACAGTAATTACGGTAGCCTAGGTCAGTATAGTATTGTCGGTAAGACTGCCTTGAGTAGCGGCACCACCACAACTACGCCAAGTACAACGCCCACCACTCCGCCCTCGACCACGCCTCCTACTCCTACACCCAGCAATTTCACTCCTGTCACTGTAACTTTTGATGCGAGGAGTACCATCATCGCGGGCGCGACTATACGTTCATATGCCTGGAATTTTGGTGATAGTACCGCGGCAGGTAGTGGCGCTTTAGTGACGCATACTTACAATCGCGCAGGGACGTTTGTGGTCGTGCTAACGATTACGGATAGTTTGAATCGAAACTATGTAGCCAACTCTACAGTGACAATTCATTAGTATGATGGCCAAGTAGAACGTGAGTGTGACGATCATACTGTTCACTGAATTTTCATTGACTAATATGATCGTCGCCTAACTACTCGATAGGAAATTTGACGTTCGAGAGTTGTGCTAGTTGTGTTTTAAGCTGTCGCGTTTAATATCTCTATCCGCACAGCTTTTTTACGGCTATTGACTTGTAAATAGCAGTTTATTTTTTTAATGCATCCCGGATTTCACGCAATAACATGACATCTTCTGGTGGTGCGGCTGGCACCGAAGGCGCTGCTTCAGCTTCCTTGTTACGTACTTTGTTGACTATGCGTACCATTTGAAAAATAATGAAGGCGAGAATGACGAAGTTGAGTGAGATGGTGAGAAAATTACCGTAGGCGAGTACCGCACCAGTTTTTTTAGCTTCGACTAAGGTCGTCGCGGTTTGTCCATTGAGTGCAATAAAATAGTTGGCAAAATCAAGGCCGCCAAAAATTTTCCCCACAATAGGCATCACGATATCGGCAACTAGTGAATCTACGATCTTGCCGAAGGCAGCACCGATGATGACACCCACCGCTAAGTCCATCACATTGCCTTTGACAGTGAATTCTTTAAATTCTTGCATCATGCCCATAAATCATCTCCAATAATTTTAATTAAAATAGTTTAAATAGTTTATTCAGCCCAAATTTTCCATTAGGCGCAGCTTTGATGCTATTTGCGCCTCATTCTCACAAAACTTGCCTCAAAAAGTGCATCCGTCATCATCTCAAATTCCAATGGAAATTCTAGGTTCAATCCGGAATCTTGCTTGATAGCGCACAAATAATAATGTGCGAGCATTATTTTGTGTTCTTGTTTTCGTGAACTTATGTAAAACTTTCATGCCAAATACTGTCTCCAGCTACACTTTTTGCAAATCTACTATTCTTTTGTAGTGCAAATCATATCTGAAAATATCGGAAAGTCAGCCGAAAACGTACTTCTACTGTGGCAATCAGGCATAAATTGACCTTTACAGCATCTTTTTCTTTATATCACCTCTCTGCTCCTTTATAATTTAAGGTTGCAAGAAGTGTGATATAGCTTCATCAAGTTTCGAAATTAGATAGATTGGGGTTTGTATGAGTATCGAAAAGCAAGTCGATCCGGGTCGTCGTGGCCTTTTGGTGGCGACCTGTGCCGCCGGTGGCGTGGCAGGTTTGACGACCGCAGGAGCACTGGTAAGTACTTTTGCGCCGTCAGAAAAGGCGAAAGCAGCCGGTAGTCCGGTGGAAGTGGATATTTCTAGTTTGCAACCTGGAAATTTATTGACAACAGAATGGCGTGGTAAGCCAGTGTGGATTTTAAAGCGTACGCCAGAAATGATGGCAAGCTTAAAAGGTTCCGAAAAGAAGCTGGCCGATCCTGATTCGAAGAACCATTACAATATGGCGATGCCGAGTTATTGCGAAAAGGCATCTCGTTCCCGTAAAGAGCACAGTGAGATTCTCGTTGCCTTGGGCGTATGTTCACATTTAGGTTGCTCACCTAACTCCAGATTTGAACACGGTGCTCAACCTTCTCTCCCTGAAGATTGGACTGGTGGATTCCTCTGCCCATGCCATGGTTCTACATTCGATCTAGCTGGCCGGGTATTTATGAATAAACCAGCACCACAAAATCTGGATGTGCCTCCGCACATGTACCTGTCAGATACAAAAATCATCATCGGCAAGGATGAGAAAGGCGAGGCTACTTAATCATGGCATTTGTTGAGAAAAAACTTCCGGATGACGCATCTGTCGTCGATAAATCCTTAAATTGGATAGATTCCCGTTTTCCGCTGACTAAATTGTGGAATGATCAATGGGGTCAGTACTACGCTCCTAAGAACTTTAATTTTTGGTATATCTTTGGCTCCTTAGCCATGTTGGTGTTGGTCATCCAGATTGTGACTGGAATCTTCCTAGTGATGCACTATAAGCCAGATGCTAATTTAGCTTTCGCTTCGGTGGAGTACATCATGCGCGAAGTGCCTTCAGGTTGGTTGGTGCGGTATATGCATTCAACTGGGGCGTCATGCTTTTTTATTATTGTTTATTTGCATATGACTCGTGCGCTTCTCTACGGTTCATATCGTAAGCCTCGTGAATTGATTTGGTTGTTTGGCTTTGGAATTTTCCTGTGCTTAATGGCTGAGGGCTTCTTTGGTTACCTCCTACCTTGGGGACAGATGTCCTATTGGGGTGCGCAGGTTATCGTTAATTTGTTTGGCTCGATTCCCTTTATTGGCTCAGATTTATCTTTGTGGATACGTGGCGACTATGTCGTGTCTGACGCAACCTTGAACCGTTTCTTTTCCTTCCATGTCATTGCGATCCCTCTGGTGTTGTTGGGTCTTGTGGTGGCACACTTAATTGCTTTACATGAAGTGGGTTCAAATAACCCCGACGGTATTGAAATTAAAGAAAATTTAGATGCAGACGGTCACCCGGTAGACGGCGTTCCTTCGCAT
>JAIELM010000059.1 GCA_019752975.1 Undibacterium sp.
TTTGTGATGAGTAATGGCGTCTATGCGATCGAACAAGTGTATGTCGACGTAACGGCTTTTGAAGCAGGCCCACAACACAAATTCGATCGTTTCGACATCTTACCAAAATGGGACTACATGGCGCTGGCGCAAGCCTTTGGCGCTAAGGGTTTTAAGGTCGAAACCGTCGAAGAACTCAAACGTGTTTTACCCCTCATTAAGAAAATAAAATCGCAAGCTATCCTAGTCGAAGTCTGCATTCCAGCAAAAGATTTACCGCAACAAATGGCACGCCTTGGTAACGAGACTTTGCCCGTTTAAACTCACGGCTATGCACAAGCACACATCATTTATATAAGGAGATTTTCATGGCAAAATCAAATCAAACGACAAAGACTTATTCCATCTTCGGCGCGGGTGCCGCAGGTTTATATACCGCCTGGCGCTTATTGAATGGCGAAGTTAAAGACGGCAAGGATAAAAGCAAAAAACTGATCAAGGGCGACACTTTAGAACTCTACGATTGGGGACAATATGATTTCTCTAAAGCCTTTCCCGGCACGCGGGCAGCAGGTGCCCGTATTTGTACTTGGCACTATAAGAACGATAAGACCCAAGCTTACCTAGAACTCGGCGGTATGCGTTATTCGGATTGGGATATGAACGCCAAAGATGCGAATAATGGCACGGCACCTGGACATCGCCTTGTCACGACGGTGATCAAGCAATTAGGCCTGGACAAGTATTCTGTCCCATTCAATGAGTCGACCAATCCGCTCTATTATTTACGCAGTAAAAATTTTTTCTTAAACCAAATTACCTCGCAAAATCCGGCACCTTATCATGTCGATCATTACGGTGCGGCCGGTGCGCCAGATAATGGTTTTTCCACCTTGGAAAATCTGTCCGTGAATAAAAATATGACCCGTCGTCAGTGGGATACGTTCTATCGTGATGGCGTGATCAAGGTGAATACTGGTGATGCTTCGGTCTATCAAAAAGGCGATAAGCTCAAAGACATTGGCTACTGGAATTTGATGTATGACCAATTAGGCAGTGAAGGGTATAACTACGCGGCGGATGGTAATGGCTATAGCTCGAATGTGATCAATTGGAATTCGGCTTATGCTTTTCAAGCGAATAATGAATTCACCCCAGGTAATCAGTACAAGACGATCACCATAGGTTATTCTGGTATGTTCAATGCCTTGTTTGAGCAAATCGTGAAGTTGGCTAAGGCGCAGGGCATTGTTTTTAATTACCAGCCCAATACGCGCCTACAAGCGATAGGCGCAAAAGATAAAGCCATTCAGTACAGTTATGCAACGCGCGCTCAACCGTGGAAAAAAGCAGGTACCAAGAGCACGGATGCTGCCTGGTTAGCGATGCCGCGTCATGCGCTTGAACAGGTCGCACAAGGTTCCCGATTTGATACCGATTTTGGTATAACTGACGTACTCAATCATCGCAAAGTTCAATTATATTTAGAAGCCGCCATCATGCAGCCCTCGTATAAAGTGGGGATGTTTTTTGACACACCGTGGTGGACTGCCAATACAGAAAATCCGCCAACGTATATGCCGCAATTAACGGGCTATGAAGTCACTCAACGCGCTATCGTGCAGTTAAAAACTTTGGGCTTATCCAAGGCGGCATTGAAAGCATTGAGTAGCTTGGTCGGCGTAGCGTATGCGAGTTCCGCGGATTTAATCAGTGCAGTTGAAACGAAGACCGAAGAGCGCTTAAGCCTCAAACACGAAAACGATTTGCTACGCGTCACGCTTAGCAACACCATCGGCCCCAGTGTCACCGACACTCCAATTCGACAAGTCGTGTATTTCGGTAATAACGCCAGTGACGCAAAAGCCAAACCAATCTATGGTTTGCTCGCGAGTTATGACGATGAGGCTTACACCACATTTTGGAAAGAGATGGAGCTAGAGCCAGACCAAGAACAATCGATTCCCACCAATGAAAATGTGCAGCCCTTACAAGGCCCGAAAAAAGTACCCGATCGCATGGTCAAAATGTTGCGCAAACAATTGGCTGAAATTCATTTCGGCCCTAACTCCGATTACACCATGGTGCCAGCACCGGTAGACGCTGCTTACATGGACTGGTCATTGCCCCCGTTTAATGCGGGCTATCATGCTTGGGCTTCGCATTTTAATATCGGCGATGTGCAACAAAAAATCCGTAAGCCTTCACAACTAATGGAAAAAACGGATGTGAATATTTTTATTGTTGGCGAAGCGTATTCAAACGACCAGGCTTGGGTGGAGGGCGCTTATTGCACGGCGGAGTCAGTGTTGAATGATTTCTTTGGCGTGGAGCCCATTATCGATAATCGGGAGTATCCGTTTATTTGTTCGGCGAAGTAGCGGGGGCGGTTCTTCTCCAGAATTGCCCTTCTTGGTTCTGGCGCAGGGATCAAAGGGGACAGGTTAAATTGATCTACAAAAGCCTTCCACAACAAACGACCGTGACGCGAAGCTTCCTTATTTCAAAAAACAAAAACCTCACTTAAGTCCTTTAATTACATAGATTGAAAGTGAGGTTTTTTTATATAAATCTTCCTTTTTACCGCGAAAGAAAAACTCTTTTCTTTACCCTTAGCCGCTGTTAGCTTGGTCTAATTTAGTGCAATAATTCTATCCTCTGTATCGCATGTGCTGGCTTGATAATCGCGATATGTTGAAATTCTTTAAGCGCCAGTAAATCATCATCGAGACGATCAAATCAGCTTGTCCCGTCAAGGCACAAGCGAGCACCACATCAGCTCCAAGCTCTTTGATCCACTTTGATCCACTTTGATCCATGAAGGGTTCATCTTGCAGGATAAACCCTTCTAACTTAATCCGCCAGAGGCCTCCAGTGTTAGTTTATACGCTTGGCAGGCATAGCAGCGCCACCTTGAAACAGCGTCAAGCTTATCGCACGACCACTTGCGTCGGTGTCGATTTTGATTTGTGCATCGACGACTTTAAGGTGGAAATTTTTTGCATCTTTCGCAAAAAGTTCAAACTTGGTTGATTGGTCGCTTGGACATAAAACTTCTCTCCATCACGCGTTAAACTCAAAATGAAATTGGGTGTCGCCTATGATCCAAAAGTTCCCAAGCAGCCGAACGACCTCGCTGCCCGTGGATTTCATTGGTGGTTGGTCTGGCTCCATGATGCATTCAGATTCGATGCGCCCTCGCCGACGAGTTAATGTAGCCAAAGATGTTCAGGATGGGGTTCTGGTATGTGCATATAATCTCACTTTCTAAAGGAGGTGAATGATGGTTCTGCGGTGGGCTTACTGACCGCCGAGTATTGATGGCAAAGGATGGCAAAGACACCCACCTACAGAAGCAACAAAAAAACGTCTCGCACTATTTCTTAACCGTTTTTAGTTGCTTTTTGCGGTGGCTGTTTGTGTCGTGGTCTTGTGTCGTGTTGTGTCGCTTGTGTCGTGATTTGAGGTGGCTGTCTTGTGTCGTTGGTCTTGTGTCGTTGTGTCGTGTTCGTGTCGTGGCTTGTGTCGTGTTGTAGGATTTACCATCGCCATTGCAGGCGATGGTAGCTTGTGGTCATGGGGCTTAAACGCCACCAGGGGATTAGGTCTAGCGGACGGACTAAGTCATTCCAAACCACAATTAGTCGACAAAACGCAGGTCTGGAGTGCGGTCGGCGCGGGCTACGATTTCGCCATCGCCATGAATCAAAAAGGTGAGCTTTACGGCTGGGGAAGTGATGGGCATGGCCAACTGTCCGACGGAAAGATTGTTGAGTCCATGCTGTTGCCTAACATGATCAATGGGCCGAGAAATAGGAAGCTAAAATAAGCTTTAGCCCGCCTATTTCACCAGCCGTTCGCTACATCAAGTGCAAGACTGCTGTAGATAGAAGTGACCAGACGATAAGGATCCGCAGCAGATTTTCTTAAGTTCTCACGATACGGAAGTGTTTGAGCAATCCCAAAGACATCGCAGTAGCCAGTAAGACAATCGCCAGTCCAGTGACGATGCCCGTTGTGATTGGTTCGCCGAGCAGTAACCAGGCCCAAATCGATGCCGTGGCGGGCACCAAGAAGGTAACGGTGACAGCTTTGCTCGCACCTTCTGTCGATATCAAATGGAAGAACAAACCGTAGGCGACACCGGTACACACCACGCCGAGAATTGCTACCGACAACAGTGCAGCGACTGTGCCATGCGTCAATGCATGGGGTATCGAGGGCAGTGCAAACGGCAGCAGTGCAATGGCGGCAGCGAATTGACTGCCAGCCGCGGTCGCTAAGGATGGGATCTCTTTGGCGTGCATACGGGTGTAAGTCGCGGCAAATCCATAATTGATTGCAGCGCCCATTCCCGCTAAAACGCCGCCGATCACGTAGGGCGTGACGGTGGTGGGACCTATGCCAACTAAGACGCCAACGCCGACTAAACCTAGTAAAAACGCAGCGATTCTGACAATGCTCAAACGTTCCGATAACAATAAAAATCCAAATGCTGCTGTGAATATCGGTGCTAGTGAATTCATCGTCGCCATGTAGGCTGAAGGAATATACAGTGCTGACCAGGCGAATAAACTAAATGGAATGGCCGTATTGGTCAAGCCGATAATAAAATAGGTTTTGGCATTACGACGCCATGCAAAATCGATACCGCGTTGGCGTGCAAATAGGTACAAAGCTAAAGCTCCTAAACTCGCGCGCCCAAAAGTCGTCAGCATAGGACCAAATACTGGCGCTGCGATACGCATCAACATGAAGCTGGTGCCCCAAATTAAACCTAAAAATAGAAGTCTTGCTAAATTTGAGTTGGACATAATGATTTCTTCGCGCTTAATCGGGGGAGTGATTCAATCAAGGTGCTCATGCTAAGGGGAAAGGGCCCAAAAAGCGAACGATACTTATTGACAGTCACTGTAAGAAAATCTAACAATACAGCATGTTACCAACGTCCCTCAATTCCCTTGCAACCTTCGAAGTCGCTGCACGCCATAAAAGCTATTCGCTGGCGGCCGCCGAGTTACATATTACGCACAGCGCCATCA
>JAIELM010000361.1 GCA_019752975.1 Undibacterium sp.
TTTTTTCTTTTTTTCTACATGATGGCCTACCGCACAGCCTATTGCCGCGCCAACGACAGCGTGCTTTCCGGCGACATGGCCAGCTACGCCACCGACTACAGCACCTTTGACGCAGCCAGCACTGGCACTGGAATTTGCCACAACCAACGCGATTACTACTAGACATTTTTTTAGCATGATTCTCTCCATAAATAGTTTAAAAACGTACATAATTAAATCAATAACTTTGCCACTGTCTTACCTACCTCCGACAATTTTACAAAATAGCCGAGCGCAAGAGTTAAGTATCTTCCTTTATTTACTTTTGCTTGTGCACAAAATCCGCTGTTTTTTTAAATGCGAGTGATCCTTCGTTCATTTTGTATTGATCCACCAGCGCTTGGGCAGTGGTGGAATGTTTTAATAGAGCGATTCGCTGATCAATGTTATCTTGTGTGACGATAATCTCTAAAAATTTGTGCGCGAAGTTGACATTGTTTTTTACCTCGTTTGGCGAGGCACAGTTGACCTTTACGGTGGCGCGATCTTGTAGCAGCATCATCTCTATGCCAGGTAAGCCAACCCCCGCCATCGACACCAAAAAATCTACCGCTTTTGGATGCTGATTGACAGTTGAAATTCCTATCCGTAAAAGATTATTTTGCAGTGGGTGTCATAACATTTGTCGAAATTTTCGGATAAAAGCCTCAGAAACGGGTAACTGCTCGCGTCGACTTTTTAGTTTTACGATCAACTCTCCACCCACATTCGGCGTAATGCTGGCGATTTCAAGAATATTGATAACGATAGAGCGATGCATCCTCCAAAATTGATCTGGATCTAACTCATCGAGCAATTCCTTCAAAGATTTTTTAATCAAAACTTCAGAGTCCGCCAGTACGACACGCGTATATTTTTGATCTGCTTGAAAATAAATGATGTCGTCTATCACAATCAAGCGCATAGAGTTGCCAACTGTCGCCGATATCCATCGCAAATAATTAGGACGGTTCTTTTTTTGCGTGCTGACCTCTAAATCTTGCTCTTCATTGTCTAGCTGCTCGACGGGTGCTTGGTTCTCAGATTCAATTTTTACTATGCTAGAAGGAGCGTCAGGCGAGGTTTGTATTTGGCTTTTTTTGGTGCGAAGCACGGTCATTAAATGCGCTACCCGTCTTTTGGTGAAGACTAAGTTGGCACGAAAATCCAGCAATTCTAAAACTAGCCTAGTTAAACCAAACACCAGCCATGCAGTCACTACGCCCATTAGCAAATGTGCTTGACTGATCCATTTTCCATGGAATTTGATGGACTTTAATTCAATATGGTGTAACCCATCCAATGCCGAAGCAGCAGTTGACAATTCAACGTAGACTACTTTATCAATGCTCATCTGTGTATTTTCCAAAGGCACCTTTCTTTCATCTATCCACCAAGTTGGCACATGAAACAATTTAAGTGAAAAGTTGATATTGCCTGAAGGAGGTACTTCAAATGTGACTTCATTTACTTTTAATGAATTGAAGACTTGGGGCTTGGAAAGCACATCGTCATAATTGCGCAAATACATACGAATAAAATTAGGCCCTTTTCCTGAATAGTCAACATTCAAACTAACCGAATCGAAAGCGCTGAAATCAACACCATCTGGAGCAAAGGTAAGCGGTATCGTAAGTCCACAAAAAGGCCATGGATATTTCGTCTGTAGTTGACAATCCAAGAACAACGATTTACCAGAACGCCACATTGTAGCAACCGAAGCCCCTTCATCAGGAGTTTCACTATCACTGTATGCCACCGCTTTGTGACCACTTTGAGAATCAATCACATACACCCGATTCATACCAAAATGATTCCAGATGAGTAATGTAATTGTGCCCACGATCAGCAGCCGCAGGCTGTAATGCAAGATAGTAAAAACACGATTGCGAGTAGTAATACGCATGTTTATCTCGTGACAGTAAGCAAGAAATACCCAAGCTTGAGATTAAATAAGATGGTAGTCAAGTGGTGTTGCTATTTTTAAATTTTATCAAGAGCTTGTTGATCGCGATATTGCTTATTTATAACATTAAATGTTACTTAATAAGCATTAAACTAGGGCGCAATCACTTCCTTTATTCCAATAAACACCGCCTTCATTCCTTCAAATCCCCAGTTAAACACCCTCAACATCGTAGGTCAAAATATTTGTTCTAAGCTTGTGTCAATGCCATTTTTAACTAGAAACAGTTTATTGAGTAGAAGACATTAATTTGCATCCTCAGGGCTTATGCAAAAAGGGTGTGCATGGCGCACCCTACACGATATCGAATTTTTGCGTAAGTCCTATGCCTAAGTATAAACAACGAATTTACAACACACCCAAGGAATATATTATGAAAGCACTTCATACACTAACTCTTGCCATGGGCCTGTGCTTAGCAGCCAGTAGTAGTGGCTCCCCTGCACCTAACAATACGATTACGACAGATACGACAACTACAGCATTCGCCCCAGCTACTTCCTACTCATTGAACTTGCACGCACAAGCGATCAGCGCAACGCGTGTCAAGCTGACGTGGAGCGCGATCAGTAATCATGGTGCTGTCGTCAAATATCAAGTCATACGAGCCGGCACGGCAGGCGTGCTGCCTGAAACGACGTTGACAAATTATAGCGATACCACGGTGATAGGGAGCACTCATTACTCCTATCAAGTCCAAGCAGTGGACGCTCATGGCAAGGTGTTGAGCAAATCCTATTCAATCTCAGTCAAAACACCTAGCGCTAAGGACACTATTGCACCGACTATCCCCAACGCGCTGCAAGCAGAGATGTTTAATACGACGACGGTCAATCTGAGATGGGCGGCGAGTATCGATAACGTCGCTGTCGTCAAGTACCAAATCGTGCGTAGCGACGAATCTGGAATACTAGCCGAAACCCCTACCACGAATTACCGTGATACCACGGTCCAAGGTAACACCAGATATTCGTATCAAGTCAGAGCACTTGATGCTGCTAATAATAGCTCAGGCTGGTCTCGCAGTGCGACGATTAAGACCCCTGCCACGATAGACATCATCGCACCTAGCACGCCAAGCAATTTACTGGCAGTCGCGCCTAGTGCTACGCGGATCAACCTGACTTGGACGGCAAGTACCGACAATGTCGGCGTTGCCAAGTACCAGATTATGCGGGTCGGTACCGCAGGTGTTTTAGCCGAAACCACATCCACCAATTACAGCGATACCACCGTCGTTGGTAACACTACTTATTCGTATCAAGTTAAGGCGGTTGATGCGGCTCATAATATGTCAGGTTTGTCTAATACCGCTTCTGCCAAAACCCCTGCTGCCGCGGACACCACCGCGCCCAGCACACCAACGAGCTTGAACGCGGTGGCTGCCAGTGCAACGCGGATCAACCTGACATGGACGGCCAGTACCGATAATGTGGGTGTGGCGAAATATCAAATCTTACGCGTTGGCACCACTGGCGTTTTTGCTGAAACGACGAGCATAAGTTATAGCGATACGACAGTAGTAGGTAGTACGAGTTATTCGTATCAAGTCAAAGCGGTGGATGCGGCCAATAATGCGTCCAATTTATCGAATACCGCTACCGTCCAAACACCCGCTCCTGATGCTGTTGCTCCTAAAAATGCCGTTGGGATGAATATAGGCGGGGTGGCTGATTGGATGGGGGACATCATGTTCGCCGACGCCATGAAATCATCTCGGGCCTGGACCAGCGCAACGCCTGGTGGTGGCAATCTTCCTGCTTCTAGCTTGGATGCACACGGTTGGCCCAAAACGGATGCCTTTGTCATGGTGTTTTCGGGACTTCTCACGCGCGATAATTCTGGGACCTACGCGCTCTCTTATGAAAGCAATGCGGACGCCACCGTGTCCTTGTTCGCCAATGCCACTCTGACCAACAAAGTGCGCAATGCAGCGACGGGCCTTACCACTGCCAAGATCGTTATGACTGGCACGGGAGATCAAACCTCCTTTTTGGGGATCACTTTTTCGAATACCGACGGCGGCGTACGCCACGTGAAACTGATGCGTCCCATCGCCCCAGGAAGTGCCACCAGCCATGCGGTGACAGAAGATTTTTCACGCCCCTTTCTTCTTGCACTCTCACCTTTCCGGGCGATCCGTTTTATGGGCTATCTGAATACCATCCAAAACCCGCAGGTGGCTTGGACTGACCGCGTTAAACCGAATTATTCGTCCTTCGAGGCATTCAATGTAGGCGGTTCGTGGGAGCACCTCATCAAGATGTGCAACCAAACCCATAAAGATGGATGGATACAAATCCCCTTTAAAGCCAATGACGAGTATATACGGCAACTGGCGATTTTATTTCGGGATGGCGGCACCGATGATGAGGGAAACGTCTATCCGGGTCTGGATCCTGAGGTACATATTTACATTGAATATTCCAACGAGCTGTGGAACTTCTTTGGGCCTTTTGAGGCTGGCGCCAACTACCAACAAGCTGTTCTTGAACATGACGTGGGCGATCCTTACAGATACAACTATGATGACCCCAACACCAACAACTCCTATGCTTGGGGTTTTAGCCGTGTCGCTAGACGAGCAGTGGACATCAGCCGAATCTTTCGCAGCGTAGTCGGTGATGCCAAAATGATGACCCAATTTAGGCCAGTGTTTGAATGGCAGGCGGCAAATCCTACGACGGGTTCTGATCCACTTATTTATTTGGAAAAGGCCTACATACCCTTGGTGGACTTTGGTAAACCTGTGAGTTATTTCTTCTACGGGGGCGGCGGTTCGACTTACTACTATGCCTTGCACAGCGATAATTTCACCTATGATTCTTTCTGGAGCGCCCACTCCATGGATCCCAACTATTTTGGGGAAATCTATGTGAAACCCAATGCGAATATTCTCGCCATGTATGGACTCAAACCCGTGTCTTATGAGGGCGGGCACAGCTTTGATGATTTCGGCAATGCAGCGGACAATGCCATCTATGTACAAGCATGGACGGATCCAAAAATAAAAGCCTCGGTGATC
>JAIELM010000154.1 GCA_019752975.1 Undibacterium sp.
GTTCAGGTGCTTATACGATGGGGCAAATTGCGGATTATTTTAAGGTGCATTATATGACTGTGAGTCGGGCAGTGAGGATAGTGGGCGGGTAGTATTGAATGGTTTTCGTTTTTATGGGATGTTGGAATGTGAGAACTGCCCCGTAATGCAGACCCCGTAACGCAAGTATGGCGACCATAGAAAAGATCCTAAATAGATGACTTTAAATAAGAAAAATCATGAACAAGAATTTTATTGAAAAAATTAAGCAGTATGACCTTCTTAGCAGGCCATTGTATGCAGCTGACCGATTTGATGATGTAGAGAAATTACTGAGTAATTTGCTCGAATTCGCAAAAACGAACGATGAAAAAGACTTAGTTTTCTCTGAACTAGTTAATCATTATCACAGAGCTAAGAAGCTGTTGGATGCAAAGACGTTGCTGAAGGAGCGAATAGAGTTGGCTCCAGATCGCGTTTCAGGTTGGCTCGGGATGGCTGAGCACTTCCATTATCACGATGTAGATTTAGATCGCGCCTCTGAAAACATTGAGATAGCGTTACGAAATGCGATTGTTCAAAAAGAGCTTGTAAGACAAGTTTTGGGTGTGCGAATACGTATTGCATTGGAGCAAGGTAAATATGAAGTGGTCAATCAATCTTTAAGAGAATTAGTTGATTATCAAGTGCCAGAAGCCGGACTTGACGTAGGGTTTGAGAAAGATTTCGTTTCGCAGATACCTGTGCATTTAGTGGATGAGGCAATTTTAAATCGGTACATGAAAATGATTGTTGATGCCGATACTTGAGAAAAGCGAACAGAGCCCGGGGTCAGTTCTAAGTTGCGGTTTGGCTATGCCATTCCATCTAGCAGGTGAGGGACAACTGCTCGGCAAGCGTATCAAATGTTTGTGCAGCAAGGACGGGGCCTAGCTTCGCCTTTACTGCAAACCAAACACCAACTTTTCCTGGGTGATGAAAGCTTCGTCAAACAGTTTCAGGCGCAATTAAAAGATGATGAATTACGCGAATTGTCGATAGCGCATAAACGCAGTTTGGCCTTGAGCTTGGCTGAGTACGCTGAACAAGCGGAAAATCGCAACGCGGCGATGGCGGCAGCTTACCGTTCAGGTGCTTATACGATGGGGCAAATTGCGGATTATTTTAAGGTGCATTATATGACTGTGAGTCGGGCAGTGAGGGTAGTGGGCGGGTAGTATTGGATGGTTTGGGTTTTATGGGATGTTGGAATGTTAGAACTGCCCCGGGCACCTTTTCTGGCACCTTAAATTCTGTTTGAGTTACTTTTTTCTTAGCATTAATACCAAGGATCCAATCTTCTTACATCGTGAACGTTCATTTCCCAAACATCCCTGTCCTTATAAACCGGAATTCTTAAAATGCAATCTAAATTTGTTTCAAGGCTGTTCGAAGAAATATCATAATCAAACCGGGGATTAGTGGCTGACAGAAATTTTACTTCTTTTGTGTTATTGATAAAGTTGTAGTAAATATTGATCAGACCAATACAGCCTATATGGTTTTCTACTACGTAACGCAACAGTATGGGCTCTTCTGCATAAACAAATTTATACGTTGCCGGCGGATCGTTCATTTCACGCCCCATCTCTTTTTTTACCAACTCTACATCGTGCTTCTTAATTTCATCAATAGAAGCAAATTGTTCGAAATTCAAATGCAGGTCCATTTCCATTCCGGGATACACAGATTTGCTTTCATCTTCCTCATCATCGCGGTAAAGGCGGCGATATTCTATATAGTGCGCAGTTGCCTGGCGCATATAATCATAATGAAAAGTAAACTCTGCAAAGAGGTGGCCGGTTTTGCTGTAGACTTTTAAAGTGCGGTTCATAGTTTATAAATAAGATGAGTGAAATGAGCCTCTTGCAAAACGCGAAGCGTAAGCAGAATTAACGGGGATATATGGGGAAAGGAAAAGTAAAGAGTGGCCATTTCTGGCAAGATGTGAATGCCTAAATAAACACTGTCACCCGATATGAATACTACACAACGCGACCTCATAATGCAACGTTAGAATGTACTGCAAAAAGAATTAATTCCAGAATATTGGCAAGCTAGGTAGGGTGGGCAAATTTTTGTGCCCACGCGGAAGTGTACGATGATGTTGTGCAGAGTTCGGCTGGTTTGTTTGGTCATTGTTGATCGTTCGTATCGCGCGGGCACAAAACTTGCCCACCCTACTTGGCTTTTATTCTAGCGCATGGCGCTTCCATCACAATCGAAAACGACTTTGGAAAATTACCTAGCAAATAGTTTGACAGTCATCAGGATCAAAGGGGTCGGGTTAAATTGATCCGCTAAAGCCCTTCACAATAAACAAATTTGACGCGAAACTTCTTATTTCTAAAAACAAAAAATCTCACCCAAGCCCTATAGTAGCAAGGGTTAGTGGTGAGGTTAATTTTTTGTATTTTTCTTTAGTGGCTAAAGAAAAAGCAGTCAAGCTCGGGCTAACGCAACACGTCTAAAAGTGCGATGTCTTTCTTGAGTAGATCGTTCGCAATGTCGGACATTTCTACACCTTTTTTAGAAGCGAGCGCCGATAAAAAAGCTTGAACTTCCTCATCGAGATAGACGGGTAAATTTAACTTCGTATTGGCATGGTAAAACTTACCGCGCACCCCTTTGCTAAAATCGACCTGAACGGGTAATTCGTCGTCGTCTTGTACCGTATCTGGTTTGTTACTCATGATCTCACCTTGAATGTTTAGCGCGGTTCATCCGCATAAAAACGTCGTTCCTGTTTGGTTGCCAGTCTGGCGGAAATTAAACGTATTCGCGCACCGTGGTGACTGGTGGCTTGATATGTGTGCGCGATCACTAATATAGCGCCTTGCGCATCATGTCCTATCGTATGCCAACGCTCCTCAGATTGACTATGTTCCTCATCGTACACCGTGATGGACAAAGGGTCTAAAAACACCTGCGAAGCTCGCGCAAAAGTTACGCCGTGTTTTTGTGCATTACTCGCTGCTTTGTTCGCATCCCAAGCAAAGTCAAGCGCGACAGGTAAAGCAGCGCCGCTCATGCACGCACCGCCAATAATTTCGACATCTGCGCCCGATTGATTAAGCTGTCCATCAAAATAATTAAAGCTTGTTGATCTTCATCGGACAAGCTATCTACTTGCAGACACAGCGCATGTAATCGAGGATTATGTACTAAGGGTTCTTCTTTAGCTGCCTCCAGTCCCACTAAACTATCCACGCTCAATTGCAATACCTGAGAGAGTCGCACAACAGTATCTAATTGTGGCACAGATGTTCCACGTTCCCAGTGATTGTAGACGCGGCGGTCTACTTCCAATAATTCCGATAGACGTGCTTGCGTCATCTTCCTTGCTTCGCGTGCTTCACGCAGGTGAGTTGCAAACTGCTCCATATCATCACCTAAAAGCTAATTCGTTAATAAGGGAATCATTGTAAGCACGGCTTTCAAAGATTGGAAAACTTGGGCTATTGTAGTCTACAATAAATGCAACTACAAAGTCACTTGACAGGTTTTTGACAAAACGGATCAAAGGGGTCGCGGATCAAAGTGGTCGGGTTAAATTGATTTTCCCTTCCAAAAAAACAAATTTGATACGAATCCGCCGTATTTCTACAAGCAAAAATCCTCATTCAGACCCTTGAACTGCAAAAATAAGATTGAGGATTCTGTTTATGTGGACCCTCTTTTTAGTTGCTAAAGAAGAGCTATTTTTTATCTCTAGCCGTTTTCGGTTTAGTGTTTGTTTGCTCACCATGAAGTATAAAATCAATACCCCGTTTCTTGGTTGGTTCCGGCGTGGGCGTTGCCATCAATTCCAGAAACGTATCAAATACTTGCTTCATTTGAAGGCGGGTATTGTGCTCAAAGATGTCGTGCGTGAGTTCTATCAAATCAGTTTTATTCTCCAACTCGTCTAAACGTTTCACCAAATCTGTATTCAGGATGGTCATTTCACGCAGACGCACAAAGGCACGGACAACGTACAAGTCAACCCCGACCGCAGATTTCGAATTAAGCAAATTTGCCGCTTGAATTGTACCGTGCTCAAAAAAAGCAAAGGGCATCGTTTTAGAAAACTTTAATTGGCTGAGGTGGTCGCAAAGTGTGCACCTTCAACGCTGGACGCATACGTTTTATTGACCGCGTCCAGCTAGTGTGAAAGTCCTTCACTCTGTCCTCTTGTCAACTACCGTTCACTAACAAGACAGTCGATTCCAAGGCGCGCACGCCAGCGGCGTTGCTTGATTTCAGTAAGTGTCCTTTAAGACGACCAGAACCGACTTGCCAGCTGAAAGTAGTTGTGGTTGAACCATTGCTAAAGACATCGGTTTTTATTTTGCAGCTATTAAAGGTTCCTACAAATGTGGTGATTTGTTCTGTGGAATAGGTACGCGTTTCAATTTGTGTACTGCTTATGGTTGAGCCCATCCCTGCCACAGAGGTTTCGGTCGTCAGTGTATAGGTGTTGGAATAAGGCGTATTCAGGCTGGGATTGTTAGGCCATATTGGCTGCGGCGAGTAGGTGGACGTGGTGATAGTACTGAAACCAAATATTGCTGGTGGCGTGGTGATAAGGCCATACAGCTTGGTGTTTGGATTGCTAAAACCAAAGTAGGATTTCACCACCGTTGGTCCGACTGTAGTACCTGCTAGTGCGCCATTTGCTGTCGCAGAGGTATAGCTGGTATTGTTGGTTTGGCGTATCTCAGTTAGTCCTCCAGTGCCTTTAAATGAGGCGCCTGTTGAGATGAGAAACGTGTTTTGACCTTTCAAGGTAATCGTGGTGCCATCTGCCGCATAAATATTATTGTCCATTTGCGCCGTATTGCCATTGACCGTAAAGATATTGCCATCGGAGCTGCACTCATTTCCCGTTGCTGGTGTGGTGGTTGGTGTGGTGGTTGGTGTGGTGGTTGGTGTTGTGGTTGGTGTGGTAGTTGGTGTTGTGGTTGGTGTGGTAGTTGGTGTTGTGGTTGGTGTTGTAGTTGG
>JAIELM010000151.1 GCA_019752975.1 Undibacterium sp.
AAAGAAGTGCGCATCGCCTATGCCAGCATATTGCTTGAGAAGCGGCAATTGCGTGAGGCAAAACAAGAATTTGAACAGCTTTTAAAATTACAAACACAGCAAGGCTTGAACCTGACTGAGAGCCTGTATAGCTTGGGCATCATCACGCTAGAGTTAGGTGAACTCGATATCTCCGAAAGTTATTTTCTTCGTCAACTAGAGAATAGCGACAAGGAACAAAACCTCAATTCAACTTACCTCAGCTTGGCACAAGTGGCAGGCTTACGTAAGGACAGTGACAAAGCCGACTTCTGGTTGAGTAAAGTAGAAAAGAACGAAGAAAAGAATGCGCTTTGGTTCAATGTGCAAATGCGTAGAGCGCTACTTAAAGCAGCCGATGGCAAGATCGTAGAAGCGCGTCAGTTTTTGCAAAATATCGCTCCCGAACAGGTAGATGAGGAAGTCACGATACTGCAAACCGAAGCCCAGATCATGAAAAACGCTGGGCAAAATCTAGAGTCTTTTGTCCTTTTAAGCACCGCCGTGAGAGAGCATTCCAATAACCCCAATTTAATCTACGACTTCGCGATGGCAGCAGAAAGCATTCAACGCTATACTGAGATGGAAGCGGCATTAAAACACCTCATCAATATCAGCCCCAACAATGCCTCGGCCTACAATGCCTTAGGCTATTCCTATGCAGATCGCAATGTGCAATTGGACGAGGCACTGCGATTATTAGAAAAAGCCAATCAATTAGCTCCTGAAGACCCCTTCATTTTAGATAGCTTGGCATGGATCAAATATCGACTCAAACTAATCCCTGAGGCAGAACAAATCTTAAGGAGCGCATACAAAATGCGGCAAGATGCAGAGATCACCACCCATTTAGGTGAAATTTTATGGGTGCAAAATAAACAAAGTGAGGGCAAGGATTTGTTTCTAGAGGCACAAAAAAAAGATCCTAACAATGCGCTATTAAAAAGCACTTTACAGCGCTTGGGAATCACACTGACAAATCCCGGCGTGGCGCCAAAATAAAAAAAAATTAATCGAATGAGACCATCATTAATAAATCTAAGCACATCTATGCACACCAGTAAGATGCACCACACACACCAGCGCGCCAAGCTAGCACATAGCGCCGCAAAGCAGACGCTCACACATATTTTCTCTTACCTCCTATTAGGAGTAATACTGAGCGCCTGTGTCAGCACCAATAGCACTAACAGCGGCGCAAGCAGCGCCCGACCAGCATCCAAACCGATACAAGCCTACCAAGAACAAGTGCAGCTCGCAGGGCATTTATCGGTGCAATATACTCAGAATGAAAAAGAAGAAAACCTACACGGCAGTTTTGAATGGCTACAAAATCCTAAGGAATTAGCCATCGTCTTAAGTTCGCCACTAGGACAAACCATCGCCAACATCAAACAAGATAAAAACGGTGCTAGCCTAGAACAAGCAAAAAAAGAAATCATTACAGCACCTGACATTGCCCAATTACTCAACGAAAATTTAGGTTGGGCGATTCCCGTCAATGAGCTCAAACTATGGTTACAAGGTTTTGATCTCACCGCTGACGGGAAAAAAATCGCGATTCCTGTGCAAGATGATTTACAACTCAAGTCACAAGGGTGGCAACTACGTTTCGTTAGTTGGTATCGTGAAGGCGCAGCACATCCAAAACGTATCGATCTCAATCACACCCATCCGCAATTGGGTGAAGTTAAAATTCGTATCGTCATCGACCCGTGGCAATAAATAGTTACCTAATGCGCACATTCAGCCAATGATATAAACCGTCTTGCCCGCGTTCACGAAAAAGACGGCTAAAGGTACATCTCATTTAAACCACCAAATAAGCGATTAGCACATCTAAACATAGGCGCAATTGTGCTCAAACAATAGCAAGCACAACAGTCCAAGCAATCATCACCCAACTAGCCATGAAGACTCACTTACTCAACTGTCCCGCTCCGGCCAAACTCAACTTATTTTTACATATTGTTGGACGCAGAGAAGATGGCTATCACCTCCTACAAAGCGTATTCCAGCTCATTGATCGCTGTGACTATCTCGATTTTTCAATAACGAAAAACGGCCAGATCAGCAGGAGCAATGCGGTTATCGGCATTGCAGAACAAGAAGATTTAGTTATCCGCGCCGCTACTTTATTACAAAAGCACTGCCAAGTAAGTCTAGGCGCCGAGATCACCCTACATAAGCATCTCCCTATGGGGGCAGGTTTAGGTGGCGGTTCTTCCGACGCAGCCACTACCCTACTAGCGCTTAACCAGCTTTGGCAGTGCCATTTAAGCCGCCAGGAATTGATGTACCTAGGTTTGCAACTGGGCGCAGATGTGCCATTTTTCATCTTTGGGCAAAATGCGTTTGTCGAAGGCATAGGCGAAGAACTACAAACCATAGAAACCCCCGAGCAATGGTTTGTGGTGATTGAACCGGGAGTGCACGTCCCGACTCCAGCAATTTTTTCCTCCAAAGAGTTGACAAGAAACACCAAGCGCGTCAGAATAACGGACTTTTCCAGCACCGACTTAACTAAGTCAGTTTGGAAAAACGATCTGCAAGCTGTTGCTTGCGCTTTATACCCTCAGATTCAGACGGCAATTGATTGGCTGGCAGCGTTTGGGGATACCAAAATGACCGGATCTGGTGCTTGTGTTTTTTGTGCGTGTAGCGATGAAGCTAGCGCCGATAACATCATTAAGCAAGCGCCACAAAACTGGGGCATTTGGAAAACAAAAGCGTTGCAACAACATCCCATGTACTCATGGTTGCAGGCATAAGAATTTTGGATATTAACTGAATTAGTGTAGAATAGCGGCTCGCTGCTTACGTGAAATTTACGCAAGAAAATTTACGCAATTTCAGAAAAATATCAGCACAGAGTTTTGTAGGGGAGTCGCCAAGCTGGTTAAGGCACCGGATTTTGATTCCGGCATGCGAAGGTTCGAATCCTTCTTCCCCTGCCATAGTATGTAATAAAAACCGAAGCCGCCGCATACCAAATGATGCGGCGGCTTTTCGGTTTTTGCGGCGATAATCCTAATCATTACAAAAAGAAAATTAGGCATTTGCTGATACGGTAGAATCTTCGTAGTATCTTTTCCCTTGGGTGATTTCATGTCTCACGCACACGACAACATGATGGTGTTTACTGGCAATGCCAATCCGGCTTTAGCGGAAGGTGTCGTTAAGCAATTAGGCATACGCCTTGGTAAAGCCGATGTTTCTAAGTTTTCCGATGGCGAAGTGATGGTCGAAATTAACGAAAACGTCCGCGGTAAAGACGTCTTCGTATTGCAATCAACTTGCGCCCCTACCAATGACAACTTGATGGAAATCATGTTGATGGTAGATGCCTTAAAACGCGCTTCCGCAGGCCGTATCACTGCCGCCATTCCCTATTTTGGTTACGCCCGCCAAGATCGCCGTCCGCGTTCTGCACGCGTAGCAATCTCGGCCAAAGTGGTTGCCAATATGTTAGAAGAAGCTGGCGTAGGTCGGGTCTTGATTATGGATCTGCATGCGGATCAAATCCAAGGTTTCTTTGATATTCCGGTTGACAATATTTATGCCTCACCGATTTTGCTAGGCGATTTGGTGAGCAAGAATTATGAAGATTTACTGGTTGTTTCTCCTGATGTAGGCGGTGTAGTTCGCGCTCGTGCCCTAGCAAAACGTTTGGGATGCGACTTAGCGATTATTGATAAACGTCGTCCTAAAGCCAATGTCTCCGAAGTGATGAACATCATCGGAGAAGTTGAAGGCCGTAACTGTGTGATCATGGATGACATGGTCGATACTGCAGGAACCTTGACCAAGGCAGCGGAAGTATTAAAAGAACGTGGCGCAAAAAAAGTCTTGGCCTATTGCACACACGCGGTGTTATCTGGCCCGGCCATTGATCGTATTAGCCAATCGCCTTTGGATGAATTGGTGGTTACCGATACCATTCCTCTGTCCGAAGCCGCACGTGCCTGCCCTAAGATACGTCAATTGTCTTGCGATAGTTTATTAGCAGAGACTTTCCGCAGAATTACCAAAGGCGAATCGGTTATTTCGCTGTTCCAAGACTAAGAATAAGCTAATAATAAGCAAATAATAAGCAAACAATAAGCCAGTTTTTAAGCTTAGGTTGGTCTATTAAACCTAAGATTTTTCAATCCCCTTGGTCGCGAGGGGGTTTAACCTAGAATGGAGAAAAAGCGCAAGCTTTTCTGCATTTCGTATTTGGAGTATCAAAATGAAAGTAATCGCATTTGCACGCAAAGAGCAGGGGACCGGAGCGAGCCGCCGCCTGCGTATTGCTGGTCAAACACCTGGTATCGTTTACGGCGGTACCGAAGCACCAGTTTCTATCGCTTTAGATCACAATGCGCTATACCATGCATTGAAAAAAGAAGTGTTCCATTCTTCAATTTTGGATTTGGATCTAGACGGTAAAGTAGAAAAAGTTTTGTTGCGCGATTTCCAAACTCACGCTTACAAACAATTAGTATTGCATGTGGATTTCCAACGTGTTGATGCCAACCAAAAAATCCACGTTAAAGTGCCTTTGCACTTCGTGAACGCAGAAGTTTCTCCAGCAGTTAAATTGTCTGCAGCAGTTATCAGCCATGTCTTAGTTGACTTGGATGTTTCTTGCTTACCAGCCGACTTGCCAGAGTACATCACGGTTGATTTGTCTAACTTAGAAGCAGGTCAATCTGTTCACGTATCAGCATTGACATTCCCAGCTGGCGTAACTGCAGTGACGCACGGTGACGATGCCACTGTCGCTATCGCGATCAAACCAGCAGGCGCTACTTCTGCTGAAGCTGAAGCAAAATAATTCTTAAGTCTTTGAGAATTAAATAGAAAGGTCGCTACTAGCGACCTTTTTTTGTTTTATATCTTCCGCAAAAACCTACTTTAGTAGAGTCGAGGACAGGCGCGGTGATTTGCATTCCGTCTCCTGTCCCCGCTCATCAAA
>JAIELM010000117.1 GCA_019752975.1 Undibacterium sp.
CCGAAGTTGAGGCATTTACGCTGGACGAGTTTATCCCTGCACTGGCCAAAGGTGGCTTCATCGATGCCAATAAAAAGAAGGAAATCGCGGCAAAAGTCGCTCGCTATTCTGGTCTAAGTGAGTCCGTCGTACTACAACAAAACCTCAGCGTTTCTTCCTCATTTTTCTGGAAAGAATTATTGCGTAATAAAGGACTCACCCTAGGACGTTTGGATTCGCGCTACCTAGGCATAGACAAAATGGATGCAGGTACCGGTCCCGATTACAATGCCGAACTTAGCTCATGGCTACATTCATTCACTCCCGCCATCAATCACTATTTGCGTGATGTGTTGAAGTACAAAACCGACCTCAAGTACAACATGTTTGGCCCAGTCCATCCTTGGGACAATAGCAATGACAAAACTGGAGAAAATTTAAGGCTAGCCATGGCAGAAAATCCCTACCTTCACTTGATGGTACAGTCAGGCTATTACGACGGTGCGACCAATTATTTTGACGCCAAATACACCATGTGGAATCTTGACCCCAGTGGAAAAATGAAAGACCGAATGGAGTTCAAAGGCTACCGCAGCGGACACATGATGTACCTACGCTCTGAGGACTTGGCCACGTCGAACGAACATATACGTGAATTCATTAAGAAAGCAACGCCAGCTAACGGACAGGCAGCGAAGTATTAAGCTTAGGACTTACGCAGAATTGCGATGGCTACACATTAACCGCCTCATCGTAGCGGTTAATGCGTTTGCTTGACGCTTATTTACTAACGCGCAACAGCTTATGCACACCAAAAGCCAATTGCATGGCATTGAATTGCTCGAACGCTTGCATCAAATGCGCTAGGTTTTCGGTGTTTTTTTCTAGTTGAAATAAGGCGTAAGCTGCTGCCTCTATGCTTGATAATTGATCCGCTTTGTGAGCACGACGTATGTGATATTGTGAACTGGGGACTTGCTTGAGCGCTCGCCGAGGCAAAGTGTGAAGTAGAGAATTTTTGCCTAACATAGCACGGCTATCACGCCAACTTGCGTCGATGAGTACTAACCTACATTGCTCTAGCTCGGCCACAGCATCGCACCGCATCAGTGCCAAATCATGCGCACGCTCCTCGTCACTTGGATACAGTAACACTGGTCGCCTACCTCCTAGAAACAATGCTTCATTCAACTGTTCTTCTTGAAAAACATCGCCCACCAGCAAACGGCTATTAGCCCAGCACAAATGCAATAATCGAGCACTGCCTTTGATGTGATGAACTTCCTTAGGATGTTGAAGAATCAGCAGATCTACCCTCGATGATAGGCGTTGTACGCAGGAGCAGATACAGGCTTTTTCAGCACGAAGACACTGTGCACAAGTAGTGCGTTTCATGGCTAACGCAAATCTTCCAAAATGCGCAATTTATCACCAAAAATCCATAGCCTTTGAATCTCTATCACATCATATTTTGCCGCCAATGTGGCTGGAAAAATTGAGAATGGCGCATTGGTTAAGATGATGTTCTTGGCTCGCTCATCCAAGGCAGGGTAACCGCTACTTTTAATGATCATGACCTCTTCTACAGTACCGTCACTACGCACGATCATTTTGACTACCAATTGAAATTCGGCATCACTCAAGCTACGTTTTTCGTAGATCAAATTCCCGTTGCGTTCCAATTTTTGCTTGAGGCTATCCACATACATGCGCAATGGAACTTCTTTATCATAGGCTCCTAAGAAGCTGCGGCGTCTGGCACGGCTCTCCTCGTCCTTCTTACTGGTTGACGGCGAGGCTTTCAATAGATCCCGGTTGCGCGCCTGCTCGCGTAGCCTTTGCGCTAGATCTTGAGTTGGCGCATCAAAGGGATTGCTGGCGGCTTTTTGTACTATGCCATTGCCATTTCCGACGACTGTAGCGCTAGGTACCGCAGCAGTCGTAGCTTGGGCATTTGCCCGCGCTTGCGCTAGTTTTTGCTCGGCTAATTTCTGATCCGCTATCCTTTGATCTGCTAGTTTTTGTTCAGCTAGTTTTTGCTCGGCTAATTTCTGATCCGCTATCCTTTGTTCTGCTAGTTTTTGTTCAGCTAGTTTTTGCTCGGCTAGCTTTTGTTCCGCTAATTTTTGTTCAGCTAATTTTTGCTCCTGAAGTTTTTTCTCTTGAAGTTTTTTCTCCAAGACTTGACGTTCTGCGATTTTTTGTTGTTCTAGCTCTTCAGTTCTTAGACGTTCAGCCAACTCTAAGGCCTTCTTTTTTTCCATCTGCTCTTCAAGTGCCTTTTGTTTTAGTTGTGCTTGCGCCAGCGCTTGCTTTCTTTCTTGTTCTTGCACTAACTGGTACTGCTGTTTTTGTTCTGCTTGTCGCCGTTGTTCTTCTTGTCGCAAGGTCTCTTGGCTTAACAATTCTCTTTTTTGTGCGTCTTTCGCCGCAGTTTCTAGAGCTGCTGCTAAGGCTGCCTCTGAGGCTACTTTTGCAGCCGCTTCGCGTTCGCGCCGAATCGACTCTTGTTCAGCTTTTTTTACTTGCTGTGCATACCGCGCCTCTTCTTGGGCTCTTTCGGCAGCCGACTCCGCTTGTTTTTGCTCCTCAAGCTGACGCTGTTCTCGTTTCTTATCCTCCAAGGTATTATCGACATGCGCTTCTTGCTGCGCCTTCAACTCGGTTTTTTCGTCGGGTTTTAATTCCACAATATCCGGTAAAGGCACGACAAATTCACTGTCATTTTTTTTCTTTTGTGTGATAACACGTGACGGCGCTTTGCGCGAAACTACTGATGCAACGGGGGCAGGTATCGGCAGTTGCTGAGGCGGTACACTCGCAGAAGTGCTCTTGCTTTGCGCCGCCACTACGGTAAAACCACTGGCTGTTGGTGGTGACGGCGGTGGCAATACTGGATCGGGAAACTGAAATAATTCGGCTGTCGTTACGGTGGACACTGCGGGTACCGCAACAAGCTTGGGCGCAGGATTGGCGATAACAACTTCCAAAGTATCCGGCGCCTTCCGACGCTCTTTCCAAGGAACTTGCAAGCTAGGCAAATCCAAACCAGGTATACCAAACTGCAAAGAGAGTAGTAAAGCGTGTAGCAAGAATGAGATTGCCAAGCCCAGCATCAAACGACGCTTCACCTTATCTGATTCGCTAGGTTCTAGGTACTCCTGGGCTTTTAAATCAAAATACATGCGCTGGGGCGAATAGGAAAAAACAATGAGCCCTTATTATCCCAGATTTTTGAAGCTTTCCCATAGAAAACACGATGTTCCTATTTACCCTGATACTGACAAACTCATGTTTGACCAACAAAAAAAGCCTTCAATGCCGCCACAAAAACATGGATATCTTCAGTATGCACGTCCAAATGGGTCACCAAGCGAGTGCGCTGGGCGTAAGAAATAAGAATCTCTCTGGACTTTAAATATTCCCCTACTTGCACGGCAAGCTCGGCGCTTGCAAACGCGATATACAACATATTGGTATTGGCGGCTTCTACCTTGATCTCGCTGATGGTCGCCAATTCATGTTGTAAAAGCAGAGCATTTTCATGATCTTGCGCCAAACGCTGCACATTATTTTCTAGCGCAAAATCAATCGCGGCCGCGATGATGCCTGCCTGCCGCATGCCACCACCGACCATTTTTCGCCAGTGTCGCGCTTCGTCTATAAAATCCTTGGAACCACAAAGCATGCTTCCTATCGGTGCGCCTAAACCTTTGGAACAACAAATCGACACGGTATCGAATTGGCGGGTAATTTCAGCCACCGCAAGATTTTGCGCCACCGCGGCGTTAAATACACGCGCGCCATCTAAGTGCGCCTTGAGCTGGCGACTATGTGCAAATTGCACGGCTTGCGTTAGGTAGTCTTGAGTGAGCACTTTCCCTAAATGCGTATTTTCTAAACTGAGCAAACGGCTACGCGCAAAATGCACATCTTTTGGCTTAATCATGGCGGCGATATTAGCCAATGATAAGCTACCGTCAGCTTCTACAGAGATCGGTTGTGGCACTATACTACCTAAGCTCGCAGCACCGCCAGATTCATATAAATAAGTATGATAATTTTGCCCAACCAGATATTCATCTCCCCGTCCACAATGGGTCAGCAAAGCAATAAGGTTACTTTGCGTTCCACTGGGTACGAGAAGCGCCGCCTCATGTCCCATCATCTCCGCAACTTTAACTTGCAAAGCATTGACGCTGGGGTCATCGCCATATACATCGTCGCCGACTGGGGCTTGCAGCATAGCTGCTCGCATGGCTTGGGAGGGACGAGTTACCGTATCACTTCTTAGATCTATCATGTTGAACCTTTTTGTTGCGAAGAATTTTCCGGAAGTTTAACCGAAATCTTGTCATTGCATCGGTACTGTGCCGAAATCGGCGTCGTTTGACCCAAAAACTCACAAGACATTTTAGCCACGACTTAGCTACACTAACGACTATGAAAAAAATACATACTATTGATTCCCATACTGGAGGCGAACCGACCCGTGTCATTGTGGACGGTGGACCAGATCTAGGGAATGGTACATTAGCCGAACGACTGGAAATATTTCGGGAAAAGTTTGATCACTACCGCCGTGCCACAGTGTGCGAACCACGTGGTTCCGATGTTTTAGTTGGCGCACTTTTGTGTACGCCGCAGAATCCCAGATGCAGCGTGGGAGTGATCTTTTTTAACAACGTAGGCTACTTAGGGATGTGCGGACACGGCACCATAGGTTTGGTGGCCACCCTTGCTCATCAAGGAAAAATGACCGTCGGTCATCACTTCATTGATACGCCTGTAGGTGAGGTCGCAGTGGAATTACATGCCGACCATAGCGTTACTGTGCACAACGTTTCCTCTTACCGAAGCGGTCGTGCGGTGACGGTAGAAGTAGCGGGACATGGACTAGTCACTGGCGATATCGCTTGGGGAGGAAACTGGTTTTTTCTGGTGGCGGATCATGGACTGGCATTACACCTCAA
>JAIELM010000224.1 GCA_019752975.1 Undibacterium sp.
GGAAATGTACAACACACATTTCCGTTCGACCATTCCATTCACATTTCTTGATTGCTTGCGAAGCGCAGATTGCTGCGTGCTGCGATTAACTGAGACTGTCCGTTATCCGCAGCTTTGGTGCTATTCAAACGCAAATAGAAAATTTCGGTTAAAAACATAGCGCTTCGTAGCTTACTGGTTTAACTCTTATTGACGGCTTGTACTAAACCTTTTTGCTTCGCTTCTTGAATGATGCTTTGTACTTTACTGGTGGCTTGTTCCGCGAGTTGATCCATTTGTTCACCTAGGATATTCATCTGCTTACCCAAAGTATTCATTTGTTCACCTAATGCGTTCATAGGCTGACTCAGTTTTTCCATTTCTTTGCCTATCTCTGCCATCTCTTTATGCCTAGGATATGACACATTTATTTCCTTAGGCATGGCTTTTATTGCTGCATTCATAGACGCTTGGGCTGCTTGCATGTCTTGTTCTGCTTGACGACGAGCAGTATCGGAATGGGATTTTTCTAATTTATCTGCCGCGCGTTCTAGTTTTTGCTCAAGCCGAGCAAGTTTTTTCTCATACGCAGCTTGTTGGCGTTCAAAAGCCCTATTGTTGGCCTCAGCATGGCTTAGATCCATCCCATTACTGAGTACGTCCATCTTGGCACTGAGGGCATCCATTTCTACACCCTTCAGATCCATCTTTTTGCTTTGCTCGTCCATCTGTTCGCTCAACGCATCCATAGCTTGATAGGCGTTCTTGGCTTGGGCTAAGACTGCGCTATCTTTGATGAGGTAGGATTTTCCATTTTCAGAAAACCATAGAAAGGCTTCGTTGTTACGTTTTTTGAGCGCCTCAAGTTCTTGCATTTTGCTGCTGTTTATATTGGTCGCTCGGTAGTGGTGTTCATCCTTACCGACGAAGGCAAATGCCAAGCCACGTGCGCCATCTTTGGAATGCCAAGTTGGTGGAGCTGGTGGCGGGGGAGGTGCAGAGGGTAAGGGTGGAACTGCCAGCGTGGGTGGCTTATTAGGCGCTGCTGGTTTGGTTGGCGAGGTTGATAGTGCAGGAGCGGTAGCAGGTGCGGCAGGTGCGGCGGGAGCAGGTGGAGGGCTCTGTGGCTCCTTAGTGGAGCGGGTTTCAGCGTGTGCATAAAACACAGCACATGCCGAGATGAGTGCAGTCAGTGGAATGAGCATTTTCCAGCTGGCGGATTTGGTAGAGAGTTCGGGACGAACTAAGCGTTTGATGCGTGACATAAGATTTCCTCCGTGCGCCACTTGGGCAAGTTGTGGAGTGGAAAACTGGAACTGTTCCAGTTCGGATAATGCAAGAGCCAGGCGCCGCGGTTCGCCTAACAATCCTGCGGCTAAATCGTCAGCAATTTGCTCGCGTTCTTGAACGATTTGTTTGGACAACCACCACACTGCTGGATGGTAGAACAAGAAAATTTCGATCAAGCTTTGCAGCAAATTGACAAGGTAATCCATGCGCTTTACGTGCGCCACTTCGTGCGCCAATAAAGCTTCTAATAAATCGGTGGGCATGCCAGTCACTAGAGCAGCGGGGAGTATCACAATCGGATGCCACCAGCCCGCCGTCATGGGAGTATCAAGCTCGCTGGCGATACCCAGTTGTATGTGGTAAGTAATCCCTAAGCTCTGGGCAAATTGATCGAGCTTGGCCTGCCATAAGGGAAGGGCGTGAGCGTGTTGTCGCATACGTCCTTGCTGTATTTTTTGCTTGACCCACACCAAGCCTAGACTCATGCGTAAGGCCAATAACAGTACCCCAGCTGCCCAGATTCCAACTAACACGGGCAGTTGAGTGAGAAAAGAAGCCTTGAGTTGGCTCAGCAGTTCACCCCGCTGCGTTCCCTGTTCGGGTTCGGATTGAAATTCAGGCCGTGCGATTAATGTGGTAGTGAGTTTGCTTGGGTTCTCAGTATTTAACGAGAACTCGAGACCGACGGGCTGCGACATATGGCTAATCACATAGCTCACTGGTAGTGCCGCGCAAAGTAACAATGCGGCGCATAGCAGCGCATATCTGGTCTGTGGTTTAGCACGACCTAAACAACTTAACATCATGGCGGTCACAACGGCAATCAGTATGCCTTGCCACAAAAAATGAACTAGACCTAAGCCTAAGATCGCGATGAAATGTTGGAGGCTGCCTAGGCTAGTGCTCATTTTTGATCTCCTTGCTTATTTTTGTGTGTATCTTCATGCAAAAATGCTTGAATTTCAGCACGGTCATTGGCGCTGACATGTTCTTTCAGCGCTGCCATAATGAGTTCTTTTCCAGAACCTGAAAAAGTTTTTTGGATAAAGTCTTTGAGCAAATTAGTTTGCAATTTTTCTTGTCGCTCAGCCGCCGTATAGACATGTGACTTGGCGCTTTCGTCACGGGTCAAAAGTCCATCGCTATGCATGATTTGTAGCTGGCGTAACACGGTCGCTTGATTGATCTCAGGACGTTCAATCTGCACCCATTCAAATACCTGCTTAGCTGTCGCTGCGCCGTGTTGCCAAAGTACGTTGAGTAGGGCTAGTTCAGCCTTAGTGGGTTTGCGGATAGGATGGCTTGTTTTTTTCGACGGTGACATGGTGGCTCGCTTAAAAATATTTTTCATTGAGCGTAGAATACACCATCTAGAATAAAATTTCTAGAATTATTTTTCTAGATTTTTCACTTAAATAAAAGAGGCATTTTGCAGCACGATGGTGGTGTGTTTGATATGGCTTTGTTCTGTCAGACAAATGGGTTTGAAGAGCGTCATATGAGAAATCGACTGATAACAACACCGCTTTTTATCGCAACAGATTTTATTTTTTATAGGGTAAAAATTTAGCATCATCGTCATTTGAATTAAAGACGAAGCTTTTATTTGGTGCTCCGCTAGAGATGCGTAATCGATCGATAGAAAACTTCTCTCGATTCAATCTTTCCAGAAGTCATCGTCCATCTTCATACGCAAGCGCTTGCCAATGCGAACTATGATCGTCAGGTATTTACCCCTTGGAGACGACGATGAAATCACCTACCCTAAAAATAATTCCTACCTTGCTAGCTCTCAATTTGCTAATGCTGTCGAACTTCCCCGCGCAGGCGCAGGAGAGTGCAATTCAGATGGAGCTGCAATCACAGTTGGTACAAGAAAAAGCGCGAAATAATATTTATCTCGCCAAATTTCCTAACTTAGAACTGGCGCATAAAGCCGCCATTAGCTTCCATCATGGATTACTAGAAGCGAATTACGAAAGCGGTAATATGGTGTTTGAACTGACATCAAAAGAAAAAGCTTCCTTAGAAAAATTCGGTTTTAAATTCAGTCCCGCCACAGAATTTATCGCTAAACGTTATGACATGTTAGATCGCTTACATGCGATCGGCAGCAAGCACAGTTTGCTGGGCAGTCATGCCGAATCGATCACCGGATTGCAAGAGACCGCCATTCCTAGTTATCCATGCTACGAGACGGTAGAAGAAACCTTCACGGCGGCTCAAAATTTCACCACCACCTATCCCAATTTAGCCCAATGGATAGTGATTGGTAAGTCTTGGCAAAAGACGAATAACCTAGGCGGTTATGATCTCAATGTGCTGAAATTGACCAACACCAATATTGTGGGCACCAAACCTAAGCTGTTCATACAAAGCGCCATGCATGCGCGGGAATACACCACTGCGCCGACGGTGTTGCAGTTTGCCCGAGATCTTTTATCCGGCTATGGCAATAATGCGGATGCCACATGGCTCTTAGATCATCATGAAATTCATATGCTGCTGCATGTCAATCCCGACGGACGTAAGAAGGCAGAACAAGGTCTGTCATGGCGCAAGAATACCAATACTAATTACTGTGGCAGCACCAGTAATAGTCGTGGAGCGGATCTTAACCGCAATTACAAAGCGACTTGGAATAGTACCAATGGCTCAGGCTCAAGTGGTGATCAGTGTAATGAGACCTATCGCGGTCCATCCGCAGCTTCCGAACCAGAGACCAAGGCAGTCGAATCCTATGTGCGTTCGCTCTGGGCAGACCGACGTGGACCTGGTCAAGGCGATCCTGCCCCCGCCGACACGTCGGGAATTCACTTAGACATCCACAGCTATAGTCAACTGGTACTTTGGCCGTATGGGAATACCACGACACCAGCACCTAATGCCAGCGCACTTCAGACCTTAGGGCGACGCTTAGCCTACTTTAATGGCTACACACCACAACAATCAGTGGGGCTGTATCCTACTGACGGTACTTCCGATGATGTCAGCTATGTCGAATTGGGCGTGGCGGCTTTCACCATAGAATTGGGAACATCTTTCTTTGAAAGTTGCAGCAGTTTTACTGGCACCACTAGGCCAAAAAATATTCCCGCCTTGTGGTACGCCGCAAAAGTGGCACGTACGCCTTACCTCACCCCCGCTGGGCCTGACGTTAGCACGCCCAGTTTTGTACCTGATGCGCAAGCCAATGCTGTTCCTGCAGGGACCAACTTGGCTTTGAGTGCGGTTGCAAATGACACCCACTTTAATCAAAGCAATGGCACGGAAAGTGTACAAGCGATCTCAGCAGCAGAATACTATGTCGATACGCCACCTTGGGTTAGTGGTGCGGTGGCCAAACCTTTAAGTGCCGCAGACGGCAATTTCAATAGTACGACCGAAACCCTAGCGGGTACTATCAGCACTACCGGACTCAGCAATGGCAAACATATGGTCTTTGTTCGTGCAAAAGATGCCTCGAATGCTTGGGGGCCAATCAGCGCGCAATTTATTAATATTGGTACGTCTACTATCCCGGTGCTGGCCAATGGTGTGCCTGTGACTGGTCTAGCGGTCGCCAAAGGTGAAAGTAAATTGTTCACCATTACCGTACCGGCAGGTCGTCCTAGCCTAAGCTTTAAAACCCAAGGTGGCGTATCGACATAGTATTCTGCTGCTGAGATCGCTTG
>JAIELM010000142.1 GCA_019752975.1 Undibacterium sp.
GCCACAAATCTTCGAGCGCTTTTATTCTCTGGCGCGCCCAGATGCGGCAAAAAGCACGGGCCTTGGCCTACCGTTCGTGCGCGAGGTGGCGCAGTTACACGGCGGTTCGGTGAGCTTGCGCAACATACTTGGCTACGGGGTTTGTGTGAGCTTACGTTTGCGTGTATGAAGGTGTGCAGCTTGGTTATTAGCTCCTTTCGTAACAAAGAGCGGCAAGGCCTAGTCCCGATTTATGCACGATGTACAAAACAGTCAATCCACGCTATCCGCGCATCAACTCATCCGGTGGCTCTTCCCCCGCCAGAGGTCCGAATACTGCTGGCAAACCCTCACCTTTACGCATAAGCTCATCGCAGCATTCATACACATTAGGACAAGCGGTTTCTGCAATCAAAGCTTGCACGATGGCGACTTTCCAAGCCTCCACTCCGGCTGAATTAAAGAAACAAATGAGATAACTGTCCTCCTCGGTTTGGCCTTTGAAATAATCAACTATCAGACCAGAAAGCCCATCTTCTTCGCCTTTAATCAAGGCGGTACTCTTATTGGCTTTGCGTTTGTTCACTGCAGCTTTAACGCGACGTTTAATCAAACCGTGATCCACCGCTTCCTGTTCATCCCAAGTCCACACCCGAGCACTAATTTGTGACTTGACGTTATACGCAGCACGGGCTAAAAACTGACCCGAAGAAGTTTGTAAAATCGCGGTCGCCCCTTGCTTATTACGTTCGCCAGGTTTGCCATCGACGCGAGCGACGAAGGACAAATACACATGTGGATTTTTATCCAATAAGCTTTGTTCTTTACCTTGTTTAATCGTGATAGTGAGCATGAGTCATCCTTAATCGTTCTGGCGAAATATACCTTTTATCGACCTACTTGACCAGAAACTTCACACCCACTTCATCCTCAACACACATAAGTTTCTTACAGTGAGCACTCCCCAACTTAGGAGTCACTCATGCAAAAAACTTTATTCTTCAAAGCCCTCATCATCGGCGCCTTGATGTGCCTGATCGCCATTCCTCTCTCAATGATAGAAAACACGATTCGTTCACGAATTCATTTTCGCGATGAGGCTGTGCGTAGTATCGCAGAGGATTCCGTCGGCGCACAAACTTTACTTGGGCCACTTTTGGTCATTCCTTATAATGAACACTATGAGGAAGAAGAAGTCGTTGATAAGCAATCCAAGCGCAGTATTGTGCACCAAAAAATCCTATCTAGAAATCTCTTCGTATTTCCTAATGAATTGAAAATCTCGGCACAAATTGATACCGATCAACGCCATCGTGGAATCCACAAAGTCTTGGTGTACAGCGGTCAGCATCAGCTCAGTGGCGATTTTGAATTGCCACTTTTGAACAGTATCGTGCATGAAAAAACCGCATCGCAAATTACACTGGGGACACCGTATATCAGCTTGGGGCTAAGCGACACCCGTGGCTTGAAGAATATTCCAAAAATCAACTGGGAAGGTACTGAGTTTGAATTTGCGCAAAACAGTCAACTCGACCAATTCCAACAAGGTCTACACGCAAATTTGATGGCAATGGATCTCAAGAACGCGAAAACCGTGAAGTTCAACTTGAACTTATCTATCGACGGTATCGAGCAATTGGCCTTTGTTCCACTGGCAAAAAACACCCAAGTCAGCTTGACCTCGAAGTGGCAACATCCGCAGTTTTTTGGTCGCTTCCTGCCCTCACCCAAAGGGCGTACGATAGATGCCAATGGCTTTAACGTCACATGGAATATCTCCTCACTTGCCTCCAATGCGCAGCAACAGATATTCAATACCGAGTGCTGTAAAAACAATCCGACTACACCGCCAGATGGGGTAATGTCTGCCGCACAGCCGGCAAGAAGCAACGGTCAGATCGACAGTTTTGGCGTAGCGTTTATTGAGCCCATTAATATTTACTCTCAGTCGGATCGTGCTGTGAAATACGGCTTACTTTTTGTGGCGCTGACCTTTGCCGCTTTCTTTATTTTTGAGATATTGAAGTGCTTACCTATCCATCCTGTGCAATACACTTTAGTCGGATTGGCACTGGTCATTTTCTTCTTACTATTGGTCAGCTTGTCAGAGAAAATGAGTTTCATCTTAGCGTATTTTTGCGCTAGCTTGGCGTGTATTAGCTTGATCGCTTTTTATCTCAGTCATGTACTGAAAAGTTGGAAGCGTGGACTTGGTTTTAGCACGGCCTTGACGATTCTTTACGGGGTGCTATTTGGCCTACTACAATCAGAAAATAATGCCTTGGTCATGGGTAGTATTTTGCTCTTCACGGTATTGGCCGCAATCATGCTGGTGACGCGTAAAGTAGATTGGTATCAACTCGGCAAACGAGCAGAAGTCACAAGCGGAACTAACGGCACTATCGGCACTAACGGCACCAACGGCTAGTCCTCTTTTTTCTTCGCTCTAGGATGCGCTTGATCATAGACCTTAGCTAAATGTTGAAAATCAAGCGCCGTATAGACTTGCGTGGCGGCGATGGAGCTGTGACCTAACATCTCCTGTACGGCACGCAAATCACCGGATGATTGCAACACATGCGAGGCAAAAGAATGGCGCAATACGTGCGGAGAAACTTGTGCTGGAATGCCCATACTTTGTGCGTGAGATTTAAGGCGATATTGCACTAAACGAATCGACATACGAGTGCCGCGTGCTGTCAAAAATAAGGGGCGTGACTGCTGTTTAATCAATTGTGGTCGCAACACTAAATAATCGCGCAGAGCCTGGACAGCAGGCTTACCCACTGGAACTATGCGCTGCTTATTGCCCTTGCCTGTAACGTGGACTTCGGCTTGTTCTAGATCGACCCAACCTAAGCTAGCTGCTTCCTTATCACTGCAATCTTGGTAATCTAGACCGACTAATTCCGAAACCCGTAAGCCGCTAGAATACAACAGTTCAAACATCGCACGATTGGCAGCCACCGTGGGTTCATCGCTGCCCTCATGTTCGACTAAAGCGCTCGCTGTATCAACACCGAGTGCCTTCGGTAGCGTCTTAGCTTTCTTAGGAGCCTTGATCCCGACCACAGGGTTGGAAGCTAATTCCAACTGAGTAGCTAACCAATGATAAAAACCACGCCAACTTGATAGTCGCCTAGCGATGCTGCGTGGATTGAGGCCTTGTGCGTGTAATTTTGAAGTGAATTTGCGCACATCAAAATAACTTAAAGTGCCCAGTTGCCTTGGCTCCGCAAATGCTTGCAGCTCCTTGAGATCGAGGGCATAGTTATCGGTTGTATGATGCGAGAGTTTGCGCTGGGTTTTAAGAATGTCGAGATAGTCCGCGATAAATTTTTGATTCAGGCTAGTATTGTCTTGCGCTTCCAAGGTCACCCTCACCATTTTTATACGTGGACAAAAAACCTCGCCCTCACTTTTTTCAAATGACGAAGTGTTCGTTTAGTCTTCAATCAAACACGCCAAAGCAGCGCTGCTCGTATCGGCGATTTTGCTTAAAAAATCGGTTGCCATATCTTTGGTAAAACGTGACACATCGTCCGATCCTAAAACCAAGAGACCAAAACAAGTATGACTACCATTGAGCGACAAAGGGAGCATCGCGATGGATTCCACCGTGCGCTCGCTATCTATCCATTTTGCCGCTTCAAAGTCCTGATTCTTACCGCAAAAAGGTGTACTCAAGCCCTTAGCAAAAAGCTGCACATCTTCGGTGGTATCAGCAGCGAACCAAGTATGTTTGAATTGAGGCGCCACATTCCATAGTCGTAAAGTAGCGTGCGGCAAATTAAAAATATCTTGCAGATGTTTACTCAATAAAAAAGGTAAATCAACGTCGTTTCTGGCCAATAATAATTCGCGCGCCCACTGCTGAAATTTTTGTGTAATGGCTTGATTCTCATGCGCCAATCGAGTCAAATCGGAGAGGCGTAATTCCAATGCCTTGAGCTTCTCACGCACAATCTCCATTTGCCGCTCTTGCAGAGAAATCGTACGACCCATGACAGGGCTGGTCAGTTTAATCTGGGCTAAAAGTTCAGCATGCTCTTCAAAAAAATACGGATGTTGGTGCAGATAATCTGCTATATCGTTGCTATTCATAGTCTAGGATAATTCCCTTAAATTTCTATTTCGCCCTGAAACACTGTTACCGCTGGACCACTCAAGAAGACTGGCTGGCCGACGCCAGCCCAAGCAATGGCCAACTCACCGCCGCGCATACTCACCTGACAAGGCGAAGTCAGCAAGCCACGCTGTATACCCGCCACCACAGCGGCACAAGCGCCTGTGCCACACGCCAGCGTCTCGCCCACGCCGCGCTCAAATACCCGTAACTTAATATGTTGTGAATCTAGGACTTGCATAAATCCCGCATTGACTTTCTTTACAAAGCGCGGGTGTTGTTCGAGTAGTGCACCTTCTGCGTTCACAGGATAATTTTCTAGCTCGACCACCACCTGCACCGCATGCGGATTACCCATAGAAACGCTGGTAATCCATGCGCTGCCAAGCTCAGTCGGCACGGCCCAGCACAATGCGTCCGCGCGAATTTCTTGCGGCAGATTAGCAACTTCAAAATCGCAGGCTTCAGGCGCAAGATCCGGCACACCCATATTGACAGTGATCAATCCTTGCTGATCCATCGATGGTTCGATGACGCCCTTCATGGTTTGCACGCGAATACAGCGTTTTTGCGTCAGTCCTTGTTCAATCACAAAACGCACAAAAGCACGAGAGCCATTACCACATTGCTCGACTTCGCCACCATCAGCATTAAAAATGCGATAGCAAAAATCCACCTCAGGGCTAGCGGGTGCTTCAACCACTAAGATCTGATCCGCACCGATACCAAAGCGTCTATCCGCGAGCTGACGCCATTGCTCAGTGGAGAAATTGATCACTTGGTTAATGGCGTCAATCACAATAAAGTCATTGCCCGCGCCATGCATTTTAGT
>JAIELM010000565.1 GCA_019752975.1 Undibacterium sp.
CGTGTCAGTTTTTTTCGGCCGTTCTACGGTAATTATTGGGTACTCGATTTAGATGCCGATTATCAATGGGTACTTGTCGGTGAACCCAGCCGTAAATACGGCTGGATTTTATCGCGCACGCCAAGCCTCGATGCCACGATTCAAAAACAAATTTTGGACAAGGCTGAAACACTTGGCTATCAACGTACGCAATTTCAACAAAGCGCGCAGACAACTCCCATACTCTGATTTTCTACCCAAAGAAACTAAACTACCAAGTCAAGTGACATGCAATAGCGAGCATTACTAGGGCCAATACGAAATAGATCAACTGCAAGGGAATCATCCATTTAGCCCACGTGACCCAAGGGATGCGTGCTAATGCCAGCACACCCACAGTAATACCGGAGGTTGGAATCATCGGTGTCGTGAATTCACCAAATTGAAACGCGAGAACTGCTGTTTGACGAGAGACACCAACTAGGTCGGAAAGTGGCGCCATGATAGGCATGGTTAAGGCTGCTTGCCCACTACCAGAGTGAATGAAAAAATTAATGACCGATTGAATCACAAACATCTTGTGTGCTGCGAACACCGGATTGGCCGACTGTACTAAGGGCATCAGATGAAACAACATGGTGTCAATAATATGCGCATCGCGTGCCAAGATCATCGTGCCGCGCGCTAATGCGATGACCAAGGCAGTGGAAATCAAGTCTTTCGCCCCGTGAATAAATGCTTCCACAAATTCATCGCTACTGAGCTCACCAACGATGCCAACCGCGATGGCCATCACTAAGAACAAAGCAGCAATCTCGTTGATGAACCATTCGTACTTGACCACACCAAAAACCATAACGCCTAAGGTTGCGACAAACATCCACAACACCGCTTTATGGATATTGGTCATACCGGAAAAATTTAACAACTGATCCCCCTGCTGCTGTTGGCGTTTTTCCTGATCCAATGCAAAGGTAGGACTTAGCTCAGGATTTTTCTTGATACGGGCGGCGTACCACATTAAAAAAGCGATCGTCAAACAGGTCGCCAGCAACCACACCGCAAGTCGAAACCCTATGCCGGAGAAAACAGGTACACCAGCAATTCCCTGGGCAATACCGACATTGAACGGATTGAGAAACGCGGCCGCAAAACCCACCTGCGATCCCACAAAGGGAATCGAAACACCTACGATGGAGTCATAACCCAAGGCCAAGGCCAGAGGAATAAAAATCATCACGAAGGGAATCGCTTCCTCAGCCATCCCAAAACTAGCACCACCAAGGGAAAACAAAGTCACGAAGACAGGAATAATCATGACACGTACAAAAGCAGAACGCGTATGCGCTTGTGCGACGGACTTGATCATAGAATCAATTGCTGCGGTTTTTTGCAAGACGGCAAAAGCACCACCTACAATCAACACGAAACCAATAATTAATGCAGCCTCAACGAAGCCTTTGATCGGTGCCATCATTAAGGCGACTGGCCCCTGCGGGTTACTCGCGATGTAATGAAAGGAGCCAGGATCAATCAAGGTTTTACCATTGACTACATGGGTTTCGTATTTACCACCTGGCACAAACCAAGTTGACACGGCCAAGATCGCGAGTAAGGCAAATAACAGCACAAACGTGTTCGGCATTCTGATTTTTTTTAACATACTAAGTCCCCTATTTTTTCTATTCTTAAGCCAACTAAGCCAACTAAGCCAACTAAGCCGACAATAAATTACCACTACGATAGGCAATCGCACCCGCCACTTTCGCCACCTGCATACCGTAATGCGCGTAGCGACGTGCAACGCGCGCATACAGCACACCAGCAACACTAGAAATCAGCGGTGTCACTTGACCAGAAATCGGATCGACGAGATCACCGATCGATTCACCGGCTGTGACAAGGTCTCCGGTATTTTTAGCAAATACCAATACGCCCGCATGGCTAGCGACGATGGGTTCTGATCCTTCTAACGGCGTGGGTTGGCACAGCGCGTCTGGTAAGGACGGCGCTGCGCCATCGATATGTCCAGCTTGCATCAAAAATTGAATGATGGCCTGTGCGTCCTGCGCGCCATATGCATGTGCTACATCACTTTCTCCACGCAACTCTATCGTCACCGCTTGGCAGCCTAAGTCAATCGGCATCTCGCTGCCAAAATGCTGTGCTAACTCCCACCAATGCCGCGAACATGACTCATCAAAGGGATCATCACCGGACAACACCGAAGTTAATAATGCGCGAGCGCCGAGATAACGCGCTAAGGGCATCGTCATCTCCGCCAAAGGTGTGCCCGTGTATAAATGCATGACCGCTTGATTATCACAGTGCAAATCCAACACAATGTCAGCGTCAATCGCTAAAGTTTGCAAAGTCTTCTTAAGTGCGCCTGCCTCATTGTTTGGCTGCCACTGTGCCAATAAATTACGCGCTTCTTGGCGGACCAAAGCGCGATTGGCGTCGGCATACGCACCTAAACGACCACGAAGCGTTTCTATCAAGCGTGGCGTCAAATACTGATATCCACGATTAAAATTAATTCCAGTTGCCAAATCAAATCGTCCGAAAGCACTACCTTGTATATCCTGAGCCAAACCAATCGGATTCGCGACGGGAACCAAAACAATTTCACCCTCGATTGCCCCCGCCTCCTCCAAGGCAAGTAAGTGCTGCCGCAAATAGTGACTGACCAACATGCCAGGAATCTCATCGGCATGCAATGAAGATTGCACATACACCTTCTTCGCGCCTAGCGCACGGCCAAAATGCAAGCTGGTCACTTCTCGTTGAGTACCTGCACTAATGGCAGGCGATAGATGTTTTTCAATACGCATAGTTCGGGACTCTCACGGTTATATTCTCAATAAATACAAAATTCTCACAGTAGCACTGACTTTTTCACCTTATTCCAGCATTACAAGGCGACCTGTTCAAATCAGCTACGCCATCACACGCCTATTATTCTTTGCTCTTCAAAACATGAATAGTAGCGCTTTACAAATCACTCGTACTCTACAAACAATGCAAAAAAAACTTCGCGTTATATTTATGTCTGATTTTTTTATGTCTGATTTTTTACACATTCTAACTTTATGAAAAAAATCTGACAATAACTATTGAAATTTATTTTGATTCGCTTTAAAGTTCAAGCATCGAAATTGTTCAGAATTTTTCAAATTCAAAAAAATGAAAAAAAACCTTACACCAACAGAATCACATTCACCTGATGTAGTCTTCGCCAAATCGAGTTTGGGTGCAGCATTGATGATGCAACTCAAGGATGGTTCCTCGTCCTATAAGCGGATCGCCGATTACCTCTTGCGCAATCAAGTCAAAGTCACCGCGCTCGGTATCGAGGACATGGCCGAACAATGTGAAGTTTCTACAGCAACCATCAGTCGCTTTGCGCGCGACCTAAATTTCTCTAACTATGCAGCACTCAAAAATAAAATTGCGGAAACCGTACAAGAGATTTTTTCACCAGTAGAGAAACTACGCAACACCATCGAAGGACGCCAAAATTCGACTTCCCCTATGGGTGCTAGTTTGCAATCTGCCTTAGCCAACATCAATGCAGCAAGCCAAGGCATTAACGATGAACAAATCGAACAAGTTATTACCCGCTTAACCAAAGCAGCTTGCGTTTATATCATGGGCTTTGGCATTAGCGCTCATCTGGCAGGCATGCTGGCATTACATCTGCAGCCCTATTGCAATCGCGTGGTCGAAGTCGTTGCCTACGGCGGAACAGAAGTTGCTGCAGGAAATTTGGCGAGTATTTCGGACAAAGACGTTTTAATCGTGATTTCATTTCCACGTTATGCACTTGACGTTATTCGCCTCACCGAATTTGCACGCAAACATTCAACCTGCATCGTTGCGATTACCGATTCATCTGCTTCACCGATTGCCCAACTCGGCGATTATTTACTACTCGCACCAAGTAGCCATGCTGTGTTGGCTAGTAGTTCAAGCGCAGCAACTGCCGTCATCGAAGCATTAGTCAGCAGCATGATGGTCTCGAATAAGAAAAACGTCGAGAAAGCGATCCGCTTGACAGAAGCGCTGTCAGGCTATTTACACAATAACGAAACTTTACCAAGAACCACGCAACTGGAAAGTCGCAAGCCGAAAAAGTAGTTTCCCCTCCCGATTTCCAACTCACAACGCGCACTTGAAACAGTGCTCGATAGGGATCCTTTTTCGCCAATTTTTAGTCACACTTTTTTAAAAACTGAGGAGTACAAAGAAATGAAACATCAACAGCAAGGCTGGCATGCCGTACCGAAAAAACTCACTGCAGCAACTTGGTCAGCCTTAGGCGTCATGGCACTCTTGAGTGTGGCTAATAGTAACGCTATCGCCCAAACACAGAGTGCGGAAGTCGCGGTGCAAAAAGTCGAAATCACCGGTTCATCGATTAAAAGAATTAATGCAGAGACCGTCTTGCCTGTGCAAATTATTAGCCGCCAAGATATCGCCAAAACTGGCGCCACAACCGCAGAACAATTGCTCAGTACCTTGACCGCAAATACAGGTTACACGCAGGAATCTGCCAGTATTAGCGACAAACCTGGCTCAAGTGGTTTATCCGGCGCGAATTTACGCGGCCTCGGTGTTTCATCAACACTAGTCTTATTGAACGGTCGACGTATGGCCGCCTTCGCCTTCGGTGGTGAGGGAACGGACTTGAACTCGATTCCATTGTCTGCGATTGACCGCGTTGAAGTATTGAAGGATGGTGCATCTGCGGTGTACGGTGCCGATGCGGTTGGTGGCGTGATCAACTTCATTACCCGCAAAGACTTCAAAGACTTTGAAGCGAGCGTCAATGGCATGCGCACCGCTGAAGGCGGCGGCGGTGACAAATCCATCAGCTTACTGGCTGGTTTCGGAAATATTGGACTCGATGGCTACAATTTCTTCGTTAG
>JAIELM010000355.1 GCA_019752975.1 Undibacterium sp.
AACAGAACTCATACAACATAAGCCTTAAGCTTCTCCCCAATGCGTGACTATGTAAACCGAGACTTTCCATTAGGCGCACCTTCGGTACTTTTTGAGCGCTGACGGCGACTTTGCCGTCACCTCAAACCCTAATGGAAAATCTCGGTTAAACGCATCATTTTTCTTTCCTAAAATATTTCAACTTAAAAAAAGGATCACCATGCATCAGCTAAACAAAATTGCAGTCGCCGCCAGTTTATTATGTGGCGTCATTTCCGCTAGTTCTGCCCAGAGCACTAGTAGCACCGTCGATTACAATCCATCTTGGTACATCGCTCCTAGCTTAGGCAAGGTAGATGCAGATAAAAAATTCCTAGTTAAGGACTACGGCGAAGCGGCTGCGCTACGTTTCGGCAAACCTATCTCTAAGGATTGGGATCTCCAAATGGGCACCAGCTATGCGCGTCAAACTGGCAACAATAGTAGCTATCGCCAAAACACTTTGGGCATAGATGCACTGTATATGCTGTCACGTTCGAATATTCGCCCTTACCTCTTGGTCGGACTTGGTGCACAGGACGATAAACTCAATTCGGCTGCAGGCAAGATCAGTCGTACCTCACCTTATCTCAATGCAGGTTTGGGTATGCAGATTGGCCTTAATGAACAATGGGCGATCACCGGTGAGTTACGCCATGTTCACGGTTTCTTACAAGGAAATGATTTTGGTGCTCACCACTCAAAAAATAATATGGCAATGATAGGACTGAACTATAGTTTTGATAAACCACCAGCTCCGGTAGTTTATATTGCACCAAAACCAGAACCAGAAATGTTGGTCATTACAGAAACCATGCCGACACCAGCACCGGCACCAGCACCAGCACCAGCACCAGCACCGGCTCCAATTCCAGTATTTGAAAAAATCACTTTATCCGCCACCGAATTATTCCAATTTAACAGTGCAAAAATTCATGGTGCACAGCCCAAATTAGATGAAATTGCCGCGGTCCTTAATAAGAATTCACAGATCAATGAAGTCGTCATTAGCGGCTATACCGATAGAATTGGCAGCGATAAATACAATATGAAGTTGTCGCAAAAACGCGCCGATACGGTCAAAGAGTATTTGGTCGGTCAAGGTGTTGCTACCACACGTTTGAGTGCACAAGGTCGCGGCGAAGTGAATCCACTGGTGCAATGCGATGATAAAAAACATGCTGCCTTGATTCTCTGCTTAGAACCAAACCGTCGTGTGGAAGTGGAGCAGATTACGATTGAGCGTAGAGTGAAATAGCTTAAGTTTTTTTATTGAAGGTGGGATTACTACGCTCAAGTGCTAATCCCATCTCACTCCCCCTTTTTTCTAAGGGGGATTCCTGATTAAACTGCGCTCACGTCAAGCTCGGCTTCGGTCTTTGCTTGTATCTCTTCCTTGGTCACACCGGGTGCCAATTGCACTAATTTCAAACCGTTTGGTGTCACGTCCATCACGCCTAAGTCAGTGATGATTCTGTCTACCACACCAAGGCCGGTTAAAGGCAAATTGCATTGCTTAAGAATCTTGTGCGCATCACCTTTGGCGACGTGTTCCATCAAAACCACCACACGCCCTACACCAGCGACTAAATCCATAGCGCCGCCCATCCCCTTCACCATTTTCCCAGGAATCATCCAGTTGGCCAAATCGCCTTTTTCAGAGACTTGCATCGCGCCTAAAATAGCCAGATTAATTTTCCCACCGCGTATCATCGCAAATGAATCGGCGGAGCTAAAAATTGACGAGCCCTTTAAGGTTGTCACAGTTTGTTTACCCGCGTTGATCAAATCGGCATCCACTTGATCTTCAGTAGGAAAAGGGCCAATTCCCAGTAAGCCATTCTCTGATTGCAGCCATACTTCCATATGACTAGGCACATGATTAGCGACTAAAGTCGGTAAACCTATGCCCAAGTTAACGTAAAACCCGTCTTGTAATTCCTGAGCTGCACGTGCAGCCATTTCGTCACGATTCCATGCCATGATGATGTCCTTATTTTATCTTGTCTTATTTTAGAAATATGAATTATGCGGGCGTAATAGTGCGTTGCTCTATGCGTTTTTCCGGATTGCTATTAACGACAATTCTGTGCACATAGATGCCGGGGGTGTGTACCTCATCTGGATCAATTTCACCGATTTCGACTAAATGCTCCACTTCCACCACGGTAATTTTCCCTGCCATGGCAACGTTAGGATTAAAGTTACGAGCAGTTTTACGATAAACCAAATTACCTGCTTTATCGGCTTTATACGCTTTCACTAAGGAGACATCTGCCACGAGGGCACGTTCCATTACATATTGTTCGCCATCAAATTCGCGGATTTCTTTACCTTCAGCGACGATAGTACCGACACCTGTTTTGGTGAAGAAGGCTGGGATGCCAGCACCACCAGCACGGAGCTTTTCCGCTAGCGTGCCTTGCGGTGTAAATTCCAACTGCAATTCACCTGCTAAATATTGACGTTCGAATTCTTTGTTCTCGCCCACATAGGAAGAAATCATTTTGGTAATTTGGCGGGTAGTGAGTAACTGTCCCAAACCAAAACCATCGACTCCAGCATTATTAGAAATGGCCGTGAGATTTTTTTTACCGCTATCACGCAGTGCCCCAATCAGCGCTTCTGGTATACCGCACAAACCAAAACCACCTACCGCAATTGTTTGTCCATCTTTGACGATGTCTGCCAAAGCACTGGCAGCATCTGGGTAAAGTTTGTTCATGTCGTCCCTTTTAATGATTGAATGAATGAGAAATAGTACGCAGCATAGGATGCTAGGATAGTAAATGCAATACAGTAAAACTACTAGACGCGGAATGGGAACTTAGACAAAACCGCTCCACTGTTGTGGTTATTTTCTCACCGCACCTAAGAGACTGCCTTCTTCGGTGACGCCGCCTCATACCAATTCTAGTTAAATAGTGCGATAAATTTTTGATTGTAAACGTGGGTTAAAAAACGAAAACCCTTCAACGCCGAGGCGCAGAGACACAGAGGAACGCAGAGATTTTCTCTGATTTTCTCAGCGTCTCGGCGCCTCGGCGTTGAGGGGTTTTTAATGAAGAATTACTATAGTATTTAATTCGGCTTGGCATCACACATTCTAGGCGAGGTTCAAACTAGCCCGATTTTGTGTCAGTTCTATCGATTATAATTCAGCACATGCACACCTTTCACTCCATCGACTACGAGTCTATCTTCCAACTTGCCCCATTGGGTATGTGTGTCTCGCAAAATCGACGCATTGTGAGCGCCAATCTCGCCCTGTGCGCTATGTTTGGCTATCGTGATGAGGAACTTATTGGTTTGTCGTTCTCTATGCTCTATCCTAGCCAGGATGAATTTGAAAGAACCGGTTCGCGCATCGCTCCTATCCTCAATGCCACCGGAAGTTACCGCGATGAGCGCATCATGAAACGCGCTAACCAAGAACTATTTTGGTGTCATGTCACTGGCCGCGCCTTGCAACAAGACGATGCGCATGCCTTTGGAATTTGGACGTTTGAAGATTTGAGTGCCAAACGCAGCGTCAACAAAGCACTAACCGCACGCGAAAGAGAAATCTCCGCATTACTTGCGGAGGGCCAAACCAGCAAGCAAATCGCCCGCCACTTAACGCTTAGCCCCCGTACCGTAGAGATGTATAGAGCCAAGCTAATGAAAAAATTAGGTGCTACTAGCGCTAGCGAATTAATTAATAAGCTTTTGCGTATATCCGCTGAATGACTATTACAAAACACCCAAACCATCATCCGCCGACACAATCGCACCGTTTAAGAAACGCGACTCCTCCGCAGCCAAGAGCAACAACAAACCATCCAAATCTTCGGGTGTGCCAACCCGTTTGCGCGGCAAACTCTCTATCAATTTATGCCCTGCTTCCGTCTGAAAATATTCTTCGTTAATCTCAGTGGAAATATAACCCGGACAAATCGCATTCACATTGATACCAAACTTACCCCACTCCACCGCCATTGACTTGGTCATATGAATCACAGCAGCTTTGCTCATACAGTAAATGCCTAATTGCGGCAGTACACGCAAACCAGCGACTGATGAAATATTGATGATGCGATGCTGTTTTTTTGGATCGCCCTTATACCTTGCGATCATGCGTTTTGCCACAGCTTGAGCGACAAAAAAAGCGCCCCGTTGGTTGGTATCCATCACATAGGCATACTCTTCGGGAGTCACATCAACCAGTTTTTGCGTAGTCGATACACCGGAATTATTGATCAAAATATCGATAGGCCCAGCTTCAGTCTCGGCATGCGCGATTGCTGATTTGATGCTTGCATAATCTGTGACATCCAAAGCCACCACATGCGCAGCACCACCTTCAGCTTCGATCTCGGCACGTAATTCCTTCAGTCTATCGATACGACGCGAAGCCAATACCACTTGCGCTCCCGCTTGCGCTAAGACTTTGGCAAAACGTGCACCCAAACCACTCGATGCGCCTGTGATTAGCGCGATTTTTCCTTCAAAATTAACTTCTATTCCCATCATATTCTCCAGCGATCAATGGACTACAAATTTGATTATTTTCCTCCACAGCATGATACTCGCAAAGCACCACCACCGAGCTTTTCCATCTAGGTTAAAGCGAATATTTTTCGTAAAACGCCAATTTTCCCTCATCAATCCGTTGTTCCTCGCCCCATCGGTAGCGGCAGAACGGCGAAAATCTGGGATAATTCGTCATCATTTTCATCTTGGAAAGCCCTATGACTAGCACCTCCGCCCAACTACTCGAACAATACGGCCCACGCGACACGATGGATTATGACGTCGTCATTGTCGGTGCCGGCCCGGCCGGATTATCCGCCGCGATCAAATTAAAGCAACTGGCGCAAGCAAGTGGTAAAGAAATCTCCGTAGTC
>JAIELM010000323.1 GCA_019752975.1 Undibacterium sp.
TTACCTGAACAGCACATCGTCGCGGTCGCTTTGAGTGAAAAACTGCCCGTCAAAATTAGTGCGCCCGACTTATGCGGACGCTTTTCTGGTCGTGTAATTCGTGGAGTCAACGCCAAAGCGCCGACCCCTGATTGGATGAAACAAAGGCTAGAGCGCAGCGGTCAAAGACCGATTTCTGCCTTGGTCGATATTTCTAACTATGTGATGTTAGAAATGGGCAGGCCTAGTCATGTTTTCGATTTAGATAAAATCCACGGCGGCCTTGATGTGCGCTGGGGAAGAGCTGGCGAAACGCTGAAACTTTTGAATGGCAATACCGTAGAAATCGATGAGTGGGTAGGTGTGATCGCCGACCACAAAGAGATTGAATCCTTAGCCGGTATTATGGGTGGCGATTCGACCGCAGTGACTTTAGAAACCGAAAACATCTATCTTGAATCGGCTTTTTGGTGGCCGCAAGCAATACAAGGTCGCGCTCGTAAATACAACTTCTCCACCGATGCAGCACATCGCTACGAACGCGGCGTTGATTACGCCACCACGGTGGAACACCTAGAGCGTATCACGGCTTTAATCGTCGAGATCTGCGGCGGTGCTGAGCATGTTAAGGTCGGTCCGATGGACGACCATATCGTCAATATTCCTAAACGTCATCCCGTTAAATTAAGAACTGCACGCGCCAATAAAGTGATCGGTGTGACTTTCTCTGATGCTCAAATTGCCGACATATTCACTCGCCTTGCGCTGCCTTTCACGCAAGAACCGGGCGAATTTTTGGTCACGCCACCGTCCTATCGGTTTGATATAGAGATAGAAGAGGATTTGATTGAAGAAGTGGTGCGTGTGTATGGCTTTGAAAATATCCCTAGCCTACCGCCAGTTGCCGCAAACGCGATGTTGATCGCGCCGGAAAATACCCGCTCAAGTTTCACCGTGCGTCGTCAAATCGCGGACTTGGATTATCAAGAAGTGGTCAACTATAGTTTTGTCGAAGAGGTTTGGGAAAAAGATTTTTGCGGCAACGATCATCCCATTAAATTGCAAAACCCAATTGCTAGTCAAATGAGCGTGATGCGTACCAGTTTGATCGCAAGCTTAGTAGCAAACACCCGTTATAACCTCAATCGCAAACAAAGTCGCGTGCGTATTTTTGAATTGGCGGGCGTATATCTGCGTGATAATACGGTCGTAGATGGTGCGCTTACCTTAGCGGGTTATGCACAGCCTAAACGCTTAGCCGCATTAGTTTACGGTCCCCTCGCACCTGAGCAATGGGGACAGACGACCCGTAACGTGGACTTCTTCGATATGAAAGCCGATCTAGAAAATCTTTTTGCGCCTAAGGCGCTGCGCTTTGAAAAAATCGATCATCCGAGCTTACATCCTGGACGTTCGGCGCAAGTGATTTGCGATGCCCAAGTGATAGGCATGATAGGTGAGTTGCACCCGCGTTTGCAACAGCAATACGACTTGCCATTAGCACCCATTGTGTTCGAAGTTGACTTGGCCGCTTTACAGGCGGTGCATCTACCAAGTCACCAGGAGATCTCTAAATTCCCGACCGTAACGCGCGATCTGGCCTTGGTGGTCAAGCAGTCAGTCACGGTGCAAGCAGTACTTGACGCTTTTCATGTGGAAATAAATGAAGCTAAATCTTGCAAGTACGTGCAAGACCTTGTTTTATTTGACGAATATCGTGGAAAAGGTTTGGAAAATGACGAAAAAAGCCTTGCATTCCGCATTAGCTTGCAAGATACTCAAGGCACTTTGCAAGATGAAACTGTGGAGCTAGCGATGGCTGATTTGGTGGCGGCAGCGAGCAAGTTTGTGGGCGCGCGGCTTCGTTAATTTCTATAGAAATGAGGGGGATTTCAGCCTGTAAAAATAGCCGTCATTCCTGAGCGCTTTGATCGGGAACCCAGTGACTTTTGTTCAGTAAAGCGCACTGGGTTTCTGCTAAAAACAAGCAGAAACGACATACAATAGATTCGCTGACTAGCACTAGTACGCTAGCACACTAGCTGCGAATTGAAATTGGAATAAATTCAGAATAGAGCATTAAGTAAATGATGATAAACGACGACACTTCTACCGATCTTCACACCCCTTTGGACGAAGATTTGAAACGTGCCGTACGCGCAGCGCAAGCACGTTCTAACGCGGAAAAAAATTTACCGACCTTGACCAAGGCTGAATTAGCGGAACTCTTATTTGAACATGTAGGTCTCAACAAACGTGAAGCTAAAGATATGGTGGAGACTTTCTTTAATGAGATTCGTGATGCGTTAGAAAGCGGTGCCGAAGTTAAACTCTCAGGCTTTGGTAATTTTCAATTGCGCGATAAGCCACAAAGACCAGGTCGGAATCCTAAGACCGGAGAAGAAATCCCCATTTCTGCCAGACGCGTGGTGACCTTTCACTCTAGCCAAAAGCTCAAAGGCATGGTTGAAGAACTTAGTGCATCTAGCCAAACAAATCAACTTAGCGCAGCTTGAGTCCTATGGAAAATTTTGTCTTGCCTCCCATTCCTGCAAAACGTTATTTCACCATAGGTGAAGTGAGCGAATTGTGCGGTGTAAAACCACATGTGCTGCGCTATTGGGAACAAGAATTTGCTCAGTTAAAACCGGTCAAACGGCGTGGTAATCGACGTTATTATCAGCATCACGAGGTACTACTGATACGTCGCATTCGTGAATTACTTTATGAGCAGGGCTTCACGATTAACGGCGCGCGCAATAAGTTGGGTAACCAGGTGGTACATGAAGAAGTGAAGCCTGAAATGACGGACAAAGAAACTCCGCTGAGTTTGCAAAGAATTCGCAATGAATTAAGCGACGTGCTGCAGCTATTGACGCTGTAAATAAAAAAATAGGCCGTAGTTTGTAGCGGCCTAGTCACACATCATCCTGTATCCCTCTCCGTTATACCTGCCTGCGATTTCTGGTAATTAAGTGGCTCTGATCCATTGTCAAACTACAACACTGAATTTTAGAAAAGCAGGTTGCCGGCATAACAAAGCAAAATAAGCGTCGAGTGCTTCCAAAGGCGCGTGTTGGATCGGTGCTTTTTTCCAGCGATTGAGCGACAGGCCAAGGACAATATCGGCCAAGCTGAAAGTGTCGCCGTTGACGTAGGCCTTGGTCACCTGCAGTTGCTGATCAAGTAGGCTCATGTGTTGATTCCAACTTGCCTCACCTTGCGCCAACAATACAGGATCTTGATGTGCTGCGCTGAGTCGTACTCGCGCCATAAATGCGTAACGCCAAGAATTATTTAATTCGGTTGCCTGCCAGTCCATCCATTTTTCTATTTGTGCTCTAGGCATCGCCGCTATCGGTAATAAATCTTGGCGTTGATGTTTATTGGCGAGGTAGCGACAGATGCTGTTCGATTCCCACAAGGTCTGGCCATCGTCTTCAATGACTGGCACCATGGCGTTGGGATTGAGGCGTAAAAAGTCTTCTGTATGAAGTGAGTTCGAGGTACCCGATCCATATTCCAGCTGCTGGTAGGGCAACCCAATTTCTTCGCAAGTCCATAGCACTTTACGTACGTTAATTGACGAGGCTTTTCCGAGTATTTTTAACATAAAAAACTTTCTCATCGTTTTGAGCTAGGTGTTTAAGATAGGGTATTAGGACGGGGATTTGAGTTAAGCGCGTCGCGTAATACAATTGGTCAGCGACAGTATATTCTGAGTAAGGAAAATGTGCTCAAGGTGTCGATTGTAGTTTGATCGTAGTTTGATCTAAATAAAGAAATCAAAAATTTTCGGTGTCGAGCAGCGTTTAATTTTTCTGCATCCTTTGTGTTGAAGGTAGTGATTTTGTGACTATTCAGCCGCTATGATAACTCATCAAAAAACGAAAACCCCTCAACGCCGAGACGCCGAGGCGCAGAGGAGCGCAGAGATTTCCTCCGATTTTCTCCGCGCCTCGGCGCTGAAGGGTTTTGACTTTTTCTCATGGCGACTGAACTTCACGTGATTTTGAAGATTTCCATAGAGAGCAAAATGCCTTTAAGCATTACCGCAAACTCAGTGTCTGGTGCTTCCATATTGGATCTTGCCATTTGTAAAAAACACTTAATGAATTTGGTTTGTCAGCGAAGTTTTCCACTTGCAAGGTGTCCATATTCACGACCTCAAAACTTTTCTTAAAGCGCCCGTCTATCTTGGCTTCTCTAGCGACTAGCATTTTGTTAGTCGCTGGGATCCAGCCAGCAAATTCCACGTAAGCGAGTTCGGGGTTGGTGTTGGTGGGTGGGAGTACGTCGATTATCCAGCCTTGACTTGTTTGGTGAAATAGCCAGAGTTCGCGCCAGCCGTCCATCGGCTGTACTGCGAGTGTGAGTGCTTTGTTTTGTGGGTGAGTTCGTGCTGATGCGGTCCAGACTACGCTGTAGGTACAGCGCTTGGCGAGTGGGTTTTTTAGCTCGTGTGTAGAGTCGACTAGATGGATGCAGGTTTCACCAGTTGCACCGGGACGAGTGAGAATTTGTAGTGTACTTTTGTTTGTCGTGATGGGTTCTGCTGCCCAGCGTGAAGTGCCTACTCTGACACCGGCTTCTGCATAAGTGATGAGATCCTCGTCACTTAATTCTTCCTTGTTGACCGCAGCTAATTCGTTGATGGCGCGGCTTGCGACTTCTTGTGGATTGTCCATTTTTCGCGCAGTTTGAAAAGCGATGCTTGCACCTACATTGGCTTTGCGCATGTGGATGCGGTTCTTAAGGTATTCAGGTAGATTTGTGGTGTTAACTCGATTTAAAACGTCGGCGCGCCACTGATCTAAGCTAGCCCGTTCTGATGGACGCATTGCGGGGTCTATGCAGTCGCTACGGGTGAGCGCTAGGGCGGCACGTGCTTTTTGTTCGCTG
>JAIELM010000525.1 GCA_019752975.1 Undibacterium sp.
ATAACTCGAGACGCGCTTTTTTAAGTCACGGGCCTTACCGACATAAAGCACTTGATCCGCGTGATCAAAATAGCGATACACGCCAGGGAGATTGGGGAGTGCGGCTACAGCTTCTAGCAGTTTTTCGGAAAAGAGTGGGTCAGTTTTTTGATTGCGCATTTTGTCGAACAAAGAGATATAAGGACATAGGCAGCTACAACGATCTAGGATGCTGAACTTGCTAGAAAAATCCTGCTCTAGCTCCTTTTTCTAGGGAAGCGAAAGTTCAAAACATTTAAAAAATACCTCTCAACACAGATAGGACTTACGCAAAATTGCGCTGGCTAGACGCAAAACCCCACCCAACTAGCGTCTAGCAATCGGAACAGCATTACCGTCCCAAACGTGCCCTGACCATGATCGCCTTCATATCACTCACCGCTTTTGCCCACCCGACAAAAACTGCTTGTGCAACGATGGCATGGCCAATATTTAATTCTGCAATACCAGGCAATGCGGCAATCGCCTGCACGTTGGTATAGTGCAGTCCATGGCCAGCATTGACTTTCAAGCCAATTCGCTGCGCACTTTCCACGCCGAGCTTGATGCGCTCCAGCTCGACATTTTGCAATTCTTGGTCAGGCGCGTCTGCGTATTTTCCGGTGTGTAGTTCTATCACGGTTGCGCCGCTTTCTTGTGCTGCGAGAATTTGCTCTACATCCGCATCAATGAATAAACTCACGCGTATTCCTTCAGCCTGTAATTGCTTTACCGCTGCGCTTACTCCCCCAAAATAACGACGCACATCCAAACCACCTTCGGTGGTCACTTCTTCACGCCGCTCTGGAACTAGGCAGACATCTTGAGGCATGATACGGCAAGCAAAATCGAGCATTTCTTGGGTTACCGCAGCTTCTAGATTCATGCGCGTCACTAAGCGTGGACGTATCGCTTCCACATCGGCATCACGGATGTGGCGTCGGTCTTCACGCAAGTGCAAAGTGATACAATCAGCACCCGCTTCTTCTGCCATCAACGCTGCTTGCAAAGGGTCGGGATAGGTGGTGCCACGTGCGTTTCGCAAAGTGGCGACATGGTCGATATTGATGCCCAGATCAATGGTTTGGGGGTGAGGATGAATAGTCATAAGTGTGTAAATCAATGAGTATTTGACGTGTATTTAATGGAATACCGTGCAGATGATGACTGAGTAAAAAGCGCATTAAAAATTTGCTTTGCTGCTGGGTCACAGGGTCGCTGTAATCAGCTCTTAGCATATCATGTAAACTCTTCCCCAGTATGCGGGGAATATTATCGTTGGGTAAGGCAGGACGGACGCCAGCATGAGGATCGAGTACATACATTAAGTCCAATGAAATAGGACGTTTAGCCACTGTGCAAAAAACCAAATCACCGATTAGTCCGCACTGATGCAATAATCCCAGTTCAAATTGACGTAGTACGATAGCGGCATTTTCTTGGTGCGCCAATTGATTAAGTGTACTCACGTACAAGTCAAATAAAATCGGAGCAGCCTCATCACGCAGCAAAAATTTGACCAGTAATTCGTTTAAATAAAATCCGCATAATAGCGCCGATTTTTCTAATGGCAACATGCCACCTACCCATTCCGCTGCGGTCAAGATACGCAGTTCAGATTTACCCGTCCAAGCTAAAGTTAAGGGCTGAAAAGTCTGCAAAACACTGCGCAATTTGGAATGTGGACGTTTAGCACCTTTCGCTAGCAAGGAAATCCTGCCAAAATCGCGCGTGAATATTTCAACGACGAGGCTGGTTTCTTTATAGGGATAGGCATGCAGCACAAAGCCAGGTTGATTGGCGATCCGCACTGCTTTGGCGATAGCTAGCTTGCTTTTCTTGGTGCTCGTTCTCACCGAAGTGGCCGGCATGTCATCCGGCTCTTCATCAAGGATGAAGCCATCGATATCCATAGCTATATGTCGATTCTCTATTCGTAGCCGTAGGCGCGCAAACCGGCTTCATTATCTGCCCAGCCTGATTTAACCTTGATCCAAATTTCTAGGTAGACGGGGCCGCCAAACAATTTCTCCATATCTTGTCGCGATTGAGTAGAGATGTCCTTGAGTCTTGCGCCTTTATTGCCTATCACCATAGATTTATGGCCGTCCCGGTCAACTAAGATAGCGACAAAAATCCGTCGCAGATTTCCCTCTTGCTCGAACTTCTCAATTAAGACCGTGCTGGTGTAAGGTAATTCGTCACCGACGAAGCGAAACAATTTTTCACGCACAATTTCTGTGGCTAAAAATTTCTCACTTCTATCAGTGATATCGTCCTCGCCAAAAATCGGTGGATTAAATGGAAGGTATTTCTTGGTTTCCTGCTCAAGATTTTCCAATTGAAACTTCAATGTCGCCGACACTGGCACCACCGCAGCAAAAGGAAACAGACCCATCACTTTCTGGGCGAAGGGCATCAGAATCGCCTTATCCTTGACTCGATCGGATTTATTAATCACCAAAATACAGGGTACGTTTTTTGGCAGCAAATCAATGACTTGCTGGTCGGCGTCACCAAAAGTCCCGGCTTCTATGATGTAGAGAATCACGTCCGACGCCATCAAGGTACTGGTAACAGTACGATTTAAGGTTCGGTTTAAAGGATTCGAATGGCGCGTTTGGAAACCCGGCGTGTCCACATACACATATTGAGTATTGTCCTTGGTTTGAATTCCCGTGATGCGATGACGTGTGGTCTGAGCTTTACGCGAAGTGATGCTGACCTTAGCGCCGATCAAGGCGTTCATTAAGGTGGATTTACCGACATTAGGACGTCCAACGATGGCGACATAACCACAGCGAAATTGTTCGCTATTTGTGTTACTTGGAGGATTAGTTGTGGAACTCATGCTGATTTACTTTGCGCTTTGTGGGTTGAAGGGGGCGTCACGTCCACTTCCAAGGAGAGCTGTTGTTCGCTCTTTGAGACCGATACATCAACTACCGGTGCTACGACTGTTTCTACTGGCGGGGTTTTTACAATTTCATTTGGCACACTACTCGCCTGCACCGTAGCAATTCCCGCCAATTTCATTTGCGCCGTGCGTGGCTTGGCTTTACGCCCTACTGGCGTTTTCGCCAATAAAGCCAAAGCGGTTTCCAAAGCCAATTTTGCCGCTGCTTGCTCCCCGGCGCGGCGACTACCACCAGCACCAAAAACCTGTATATCCAGTTTAGGCACTAGGCATTCGATTTCGAATTCTTGACTATGTGCAGCGCCGTGGGTAGCCACAACGTTATACAACGGTAGTGCAATTTTTTTGCTTTGCAAGAATTCTTGCAGTAGGGTTTTGGCATCCTTACCCAAGGTAGTCGGATCGATAGTCTGCAAAATCGGCGCATACAAAGAGCGAATCACCGCATGCGCTGCATCAAATCCCGCATCCAAATAGATCGCCCCAAACAAGGCTTCCAAGGTGTCCGCGAGTATCGATGGACGGCGAAATCCACCCGACTTCAACTCACCTTCACCTAAACGCAGGAACTGAGATAATTCCAATTTTTGGGCAATTTCAAATAAGGACTGCTGCTTAACCAAATTGGCACGCACCCTTGACAAATCGCCCTCATCAATACTGTGAAAGGCTGCAAACAAAATCGATGCCACTACGCAGTTAAGGATGGAGTCCCCCAGAAATTCCAATCGTTCATTATGAGAAATACTGTGACTGCGATGCGTCAAAGCCTGCTGCAAGAGTGCAACATCCTTGAATTGATATCCTAAGCGCTTTTGCAACAATTGTTCATTCATAAGCCAGTACTTATTCCACTTTCTTTTGTTTTGGTGCGTCCTTTGCGGTCGTGCCCTCATATTCAAGTAACAAGCTCGCTGGTCCAACTAAAGCAATTTTTTTGGTGTAGGCAAAACTGATCTCCGTCCCTGAATCAGATTTATCAAAAACCAAATCGCGACCTTGAATCGCCGAGATATAGCCCACATCAGCTTGCTTATCAAAGGAAACCTGCATCTCTTTAACAGAACCGCCTAATAATTTAACCGAATGTATGGCTTTTTTTATCGACATATATTCAACCACGGTCGGTGCTACTTTTGCGGCCAACAACACAAACACTGCAAGCAAAGCCAAAATGAAAATCAGTCCAATAAAGGATAAGCCAGTCTGCCTTTTTTCTATCAGGTGTTTACCTTGAATCATAAGTTTTCTCCGATTATTTAAAGCTACCTACTCGTTTTACATCACTAAAATTCATCCAAATAAAGAAGGCCTTACCAACCACATTGGCGTCTGGCACAAAACCCCAGTACCGACTATCCGCACTATTATCCCGATTATCACCCATCATGAAATAATTACCTTGTGGCACAGTACAAGTAAAACCTTCATCATCATAGGCGCATAATTGCGAATTTGGGAAGACTTGTGTAGGCATTCCTGCTGGCATACCCTCATCATTGAGTATTCTATGCTGAACGCCAGTAAGATTTTCTTTCCATTGCTCGGAATATCTCAGCTCTTTTCCCTCCTGCAAAAACTGTGGCATATTTTCATAGGCCATCTCCACGTTATTGATGCTTAAACGCTTGTTTTTGTAAGTCACTACATCACCGGGAACGCCAATCACTCTTTTGATATAGTTTTCATCGGGATTCTTTGGATATTTGAATACCATCACGTCACCGCGTTGAGGATCATTAAGCGCGACTACCTTAGTCCCGACGATAGGCAAACGTATGCCATAAGTAAATTTATTCACCAAAATAAAATCCCCAACATACAAAGTGGGGATCATAGAACCAGTAGGGATTTTAAACGGCTCAAACAAAAACGATCTAAGTACAAAAACCAAGGCAATAACGGGGAAAAAACT
>JAIELM010000560.1 GCA_019752975.1 Undibacterium sp.
GCGCCAACGTAGTCGCGATTCCACATGGTCAATTGTTGTCGCCCTAAGCGACTAAGGCTGGGTAATTCGTTATTGGGCAAAAATTCTGGCGGGGTAATATTGTGATACACCATGAGCTTGGCTGCTTTAACTTCATTTAACCAAGCACAGTTGAGATAACCCAAACTAAAATGCACCAAGAGAAGGTCTTGTGCCTCTAGGTTCAATTGGGACAACGGCCTCACTTCTGATTCCAGTCCATCCTGAATCAACTCACTGTAAATTTCTGAATGAAATCCCAATTCACGTAGCAAACTACGAGTGAATAACATCCCTTTAGATACGCCATCACCTTTACCGCAAGAAGGACTAAATTGATGTATGGATAGTTTTTGAATTTTTGTCTGCATTTATTTTCGCCCAATCAATGCATAGTCCCGAGGGCCAAACAATTCTTTATTCATCAGCGCCGCCGCAGCACTCTCCTCAACTAACAAACACTCATCAGAAAAGGGATGCAAGCGAACAATTTCGGTATGGGTAAAACCGCGCTGCCGCGCCATAAACTCCGCTACCTGTGGCACGATGGGACTGAGATGAGTTGGGTCAAAATAGAAATTACAGGCACCGACTTTCAAATTCTCGGGATTGGGGGTTTCAAAGATAATCAAGCCACCCGGACAAAGTGCATGATATGCCGCATCGAATAAGCTGATCAGCATAGCAAAAGGTAAGTGTTCAATAATATGAAAACCGGTTACCGCACCTAAGCTGCCGGCTTCCTGAGCACGCAATACTGCAATCGCATCGTCACAAATGGCATACAAACCCCTCTCAACACAGCCCTCAACCATCCGCGTATTAAGGTCAACCCCCATGCTGGGAATGCGATTTTCCGCTAGCAATTCTAGCCATTCGCCTCGCCCACAACCGACATCGACAAGCAGATGAGCTTCATTTTGCGCATTTCTAGGAATCGTCGCGAGTTGAGGCAAATACACATGCAATCGTTGTTTAATTTCATCGCGAGAACCACGAAAAGCCGCTTCAAAATCAACATAAAATTGGTCGTCCACCATAAACTCTTCTGGTACGATCCTAGCCAGTAATGGAGCTGGCGCGACACTAGGTAAGGAGCCATTATTACGCAAGGCCATCTCTAATGCTTCGATGCGCGCGACCAATGCTGCCTCTTTCTTCTGGCTGGTCTGTAACAAAGTAAGAATCGAGCGATTGTGTCGTGCGAGCTGCAACTGATCCAATTGCATCAAGCGTTTGCCGATATCCAAATGATCGTAACGCTCTAATCGACTCACGGTTTTTAACAAGCGCTCATCGAGGATGGCATCGCGCTTTGCTGCTAACTCCAATGCCTGTGTCTTGCTCTGCAAATCTGCTTGATGATGCTCAAGTGAGGAACTGTGTTGCGCCAACAAATGACCATGACGCAGGCTTAATTGCTCAGTTAATTCTCGCAATCTGCCTAACTCTTGATTCGCTAGTAGCCCCTGATGTCGAACCATGGGAAGTCGCACTAGGGCCGAAAAAAAAGCTAGGCTATAACCCAGATATGGCAACATGCGCAATCGTTGTTTCAGGCTTAGGCCAGGTTCGAATGCTGCCATAAAACGAGAGAAAAACCGAGAGGAAAACCGAGAGGAAAATGTTTTTCCTTGAGGTGCTAATACTGACATTTTTTGTGTCGGAGTATTGATATACGTGCTATTGTCATCCGTCGAAGATTCCGTCGGTGCGAGATAAACCGGATCACCGACATCCGCGACAAGTGGCGTAGTTGGCCGATTTTCGGACTCAGAACCCACATACAGTTCGCGAGAAATCGGTTCCAACTTTTGTTGCTGAATTTCATTTTTCTTTGACTCTTGATGATGCGCACGCGACCATCGATGCTGTGTCGATTTAACTTTATCATCCACTAAATTTGGTACAGCATTACGATCTTGACCATTATTCATAAGGCATTCTACTTTCGGCGCAGTAGACACTGCATCAACCATAAAGTCGTTAGTATAGCGTAGGACGCAATGAGCTAAGTTTTCACTCTAGTGCCCTATCATATAAATTCAGTGGAAGTTATTGTAAAATGACGGCAAATTTTAGCCACAAGAAAGTTATTCATGTTACTCCAACCCGTTATCCTCTCGGGCGGCTCCGGCACTCGGCTCTGGCCACTTTCTCGCGAAAAACATCCCAAGCAATTATTATCTCTATTTAACGGGGAGACCATGTTGCAGGCGACCGCTTCGCGGGTCAAACATTTTCATGGCAAAGTGGCGGTCAGTGAGCAATTAATCGTGGTGTGCAACGAAGAATACCGTTTCATCACCGCCGAGCAACTGCGCACAGTAGGCTTTGAAAACTGTAGCTTACTGTTGGAACCCATAGGAAGAAATACTGCGCCAGCGGTAACTTTGGCTGCGATGGAAGCGATGCGCAACGGCATCGATAGCGTACTCTTGATCATGCCAGCCGATCACAATATTGCCGATACCGAGGCTTTTCATCGCGCCATCGAGCAAGGCTTGTCACAAGCAATACACGGGGCGATGGTCACATTTGGCATTGTTCCTGATCGTCCTGAAACAGGTTACGGTTATATTCAAGTGGGTGATGTTATCGACCAAAATGGTGTTTTAGCCTTGCACAATTTTGTCGAAAAACCCTGTCTCGATCTGGCCAAGCAGTATGTCGATGGTGGTCAGCATGTATGGAATAGTGGTATTTTTATGATGCGCGCTAGCATCTGGTTAAAGGCGATCGCCCACTTTAATTCAGCGATGTGGACGTGCTGTAAAAATTCTATCAGTAATGCCAAAATCGATTGTGATTTTATTCGCATTGCCACAGAAGATTTTTCCCACTGCCCTTCTGACTCGATTGACTATGCCGTCATGGAAAAACTCGCCACATCGCCTACATTGGGGATCACCGGCTGTGTGGTTCCCTTGCAAGCAGGTTGGTCCGACGTCGGTGCCTGGGACGCCGTGTGGCAGGTGTCCGATAAAGATGCGGCCGGCAATTCTTTGCGTGGCGATGTCTTGGTCGAAGACTCACGCAATTGTTTATTAATTTCCGATAGTCGCTTGGTTGCCTGCTTGGGCTTAGATGACGTGATCGTCGTAGAAACTCCAGACGCAGTCTTGGTCACCAACAAAGCCAATACCAGTAATATTAAGCGGATTATTAGCCGCTTAAAAGAAGACAATTATCAGCAAACTGATAATCATCGTAAGGTGTTTCGTCCATGGGGTCATTATGATTCGGTAGACAGTGGCGAGCACTTTCAAGTGAAACGTATCGTGGTTAAACCGGGTGGTCGTTTGTCCATGCAGATGCATCAGTTCCGCGCAGAACATTGGGTCGTCGTCAGTGGCACCGCGAGAGTAACCCGTGGTGAAGAGCAAATGACGTTAATGGCCAATGAGTCCACCTTTATTCCGCGAGGTGTTAAACATCGCTTAGAAAATTTGGGCGACACTGATCTTGAATTGATAGAAGTACAGTCAGGTTCTTATCTAGGTGAAGACGATATCGTGCGCTTTGACGACATCTACGGACGCGAGGTCGGTGTCCAAGTCGAAATGCTTAAGGATGCAGTCAGTTGAGGGCGCTGTTATTGTCACTATGGCGCTTTCGCCACTTCATAGTCACGTCGATACAAGCAGAGTTTCGTGGGCGTTTTGCACGGAGTAAGTTAGGTGCAATTTGGATGATTCTCAATCCTTTGGCACAAGCGACTATTTTTGCGGTGGTCCTCTCAGAAGTCTTCGCCTCAAGATTACCAGGCGTCGATAGCAAATCGGCTTACGCAATCTATTTGATGGCCGGTACCGCGGCTTGGGGACTCTTTGCTGAGATCGTCAATCGCTGCACCACAGTGTTTATTGACTATGCCAATGCACTCAAAAAAATCGCTTTTCCGCGTTTGTGTTTGCCACTCATTGTAGGTGGTAGCGCTTTACTCAATCATCTTTTATTACTCGCCGCGATTGCGGTGGTATTTCTATTTTTTGGAAATTTACCCAACTTAGCATGGGTAGTACTGCCGATAGGCATGCTACTGATTGTGCTATTTGGCTTTGGTCTAGGAATTATTTTAGGACTCATCAATGTATTTTCTCGTGATGTAGGACAAGTCATGACCATAGTCCTACAACTGTGGTTTTGGATGACCCCTATCGTCTACACCAACGATATGTTGAGCAAGCGTTTTCCCTTAGTACTTGAACTCAATCCTATGGCGCATCTGGTTAAAATTTATCAAGATGCTTTACTGTCTGGGAAATTTCCCAACTGGTCTAACTTACTCGTGCCGTTCTTGATTGCGACCACTTTATTTATGTTTTCATTTTGGATTTTCCGCCGCGCGAGCGCCGATTTGGTAGATGCTTTATGAGCGCCAGTAAAGAAATCGTCTTACAAGTCGAAGGGGTAGGAAAGTGCTATCCCAAGTTCAATAGTTTATTTTCTCGGCTATTAAGTTGGGCTGGATTTTCGGTTAAATCGCTCGATGAATATTGGGCGAACAAAGCCATTTCATTTACCGTCCAACGCGGACAAGCGTTAGCGATCATAGGTCAGAATGGCGCTGGAAAAAGCACACTGCTTAAAATGATTACTGGCACTGTGCGGCCAACCGTGGGGCAGATTTCCGTCCACGGGCGCATCAGTGCTATGTTGGAATTGGGGCTGGGGTTTAATCCAGAATTTACTGGAAGACAAAATACTTACATGGCCGGCGGCCTGATGGGCTTGAGCCATGCCGAATTAAGTCGCTTAATGCCTAGTATCGAAGAGTTCGCGGAAATCGGGGCGTTTTTTGATCAAGCATTGCGTGTCTACTCAAGC
>JAIELM010000283.1 GCA_019752975.1 Undibacterium sp.
GAGATTATCAAAGTGATTGACGAGAGAGATAATACGACTCGGTATACTTATCTTTTCACCGGCAATCTGGCTGGGGTATCCCGAACCGTCAAAGTATTCATGATGCTGCGCAATCGATAGCATGGCCTCATTAGAGAGTTGCATTTTGCGCGCCAATCCCACCCCTAGTGCGACATGGCTTTGATACAATTGCCGCTCGCCGTGACTGGCACTATCGTCTAGCCAACGCACCCGCTCAGTCAACTCCATTTTGCCGAGGTCGTGCAAAAGAGCACCAATGCCAAGCTCCAACATCGTTTCTTTGGGTAAATCCAAAGTCTTTCCCAATAAGAGCGCAACAATACTCACATTGACCGAATGGAGTGCCGTTTTTTCACCTGCTTTTTCAGATAAAAGTCGGATCGCCGCTTCGCCTTCTTTAAGAATCCCATCGAGTAAGCCAAGCACTAAAGTGGAGGCGATCTCTTTAGCCATTTGCGGCTGCGCATGCACGATTTCAGCCAAATGTCGAAACGATTGGGTAGCGTGACCAAACTGCTTTTCGCATACCAATAAGCTGGCATTTTGGGTCGCTAGTTGACGCTTATGCTGAGTTAACTCTTGCTCGACATGAGCTACGACATGATGATCCAATTCGTGTCCCGCGATAGCGGTCCCACTGGCAAGATGGTGTAGATGACTTTTTTCTGGGGAGTAGCGTATGCTTGCTACACCCAATGCGCGCAACTTGGCTAATTGTTCGTCGGTGCGAATCTCAAAGCTACTGACCGGAAAAGGGTGATCCATCCATCCCATGTCGAGATAAATATAATGCCCTATTCTTAGTTGCGACAGGGGTATAAGTTTTGAGGGAGATTCTGACATGCGATTACTCTGGAGCGAGGCTCAAAAAAGTTTCTCATGGTAAATCATTTTAGTATAGGCGCAATGGATCTCAAAAACAGCTTTTTTCTCGAAATATGAATTATTTCGGCCGAAAAAAATACAAAATCTCCAGCGTGATGATGGTGAATATGCCTTTGACACATACTCTTTTTCCCTGTGGCAACAGTTCAGAGAAAATTCATCGTCAAAAATATGATGAATAAGCGTTCATTGCCAACGTCTTTGGAAACACAGCGGATCAAATGAACTTATAATTGCCAATTTCCTTGTCAGTCCAGTTTCCCCTCAATCCACTCATAATAAGAGACAAAAAACATGCAAGTTAAACGAATCACCATCGGCCTACTCATGGCTTTCCCCCTACTGAATAGCTCGGCATTTGCAGGGCAAACAAAGCCTGCGGTCAAGCACAGCACAGTGCAAGAAGCACCGCTACGTGCCCACCTCGCTTTAATTTCCTCAGACAGTTTTGAAGGTCGTGGCACTGGACAACGTGGTGGTGATCTGACCGTGCAATATTTGGAGAGCCAAGCCATGGCCATGGGCCTAACACCCGGCAATGGCAATAGTTTTCGCCAACTGGTGAAAATCGCTGGCGTCAAGGCCTTGCCGCAACAAAGTAACGTGCAACTAGAAGCCGGTGGCACACCACTGACACTCGATTTTGGCAAAGACTGGGTATGGGCACCAGGTGACGCGCAAGCGAGTCACCAAATGGACGCCGAGTTGGTTTTCGTTGGTTACGGTATTACCGCACCAGAAGAGAAATGGGATGACTACAAGGGTGTCGACGTAAAAGGAAAATTACTGGTCATGATGGTTAATGATCCAGCGCCAACAGCTGAACAAGCGAATCGCTTTGGAGGTAAGGCGCTGACTTATTATGGTCGATGGACATATAAATTTGAGGAAGCCAAACGTCATGGCGCGGCAGGAGTCATCTTAATCCATACTGATGCGTCGGCGAGCTATGGTTGGAGCGTAGTCCAAAGCGGTTGGACCAGTGAAAAATTTCAACTCAATGGCGCAGCGCCCGGAAATCCTCTGCAAGGATGGATGAGTAATGAAACTGCGCAAAAATTGTTTACCGGAGCCGGTCAAGACTTAGACAAGTTGCGTGCGGCAGCAGAAAAAAACGATTTTAAACCGGTGGCGCTCAACGCTAAAATCAAAGGCGAAGCCAAAGCTGAAATTCGTCTAGTCGATCAATACAATATCGCCGCAGTGGTACCCGGCACTGACCCAAAACTCAAGGACGAAGTGGTGATTTACAGCGCCCATTGGGACCACTTAGGCAAACAAGGAGATGCCAAGGATAATATTTACAATGGCGCAGTCGACAATGGCTCAGGTACCGCGGCCTTATTGGCGATGGCGCAGGTAGCACTCAACAATCCGGCTAAACGCAGTCAAATGTTTCTCTGGGTCGCCGCTGAAGAGCAAGGTCTATTGGGCAGCGCCTATTACGCGGCAATGCCACTTTGGCCCTTAAATAAAACCGCTGCCAACCTTAACTTAGACAGTCTCAACTGGGTCGGCAAAACCAAAGACATAGGCACCCACGGCAGTGAACGTACAGAGTTAGCGGCCATCGCCACCAAAGTCGCCCACAGCATGCACTTAAATATCGCCAAAGTCGAACCTGATTTATCTGGCGGCTATTTCCGCAGTGACCATTTTAATTTCGCCAAAGCCGGTGTCCCTGCTTTTTCCATAGAAGCTGGCAGCGAGTACATAAAAGACCCAAAAGCCTCGGCAGAAAAAGCCAAAACCTATGCAGCGCGCTATCACCAAGTGACCGACGAATACAATGCCAGTTGGGATTTATCTGGTATGGTAGAGCAAGCGCAATTTACCTTAAATTTAGGCAGAGCCATCGCTGATGGCAGCAAAATGCCAGCATGGAAAGCCGGCGAAGCGTTTGCTAAGGCGCGAGTAAAATAGCAAGCTAGGGTGGAAAAGCACTGCGCTTTTTCACCCTACGATTTTCTCCCTAGGTTCTTATACCACTCCAAATTAAATACTATAGGAATTCTTCATTGAAAACCCCTCAACGCCGAGGCGCCGAGACGCTGAGAAAACCGGAGAAAATCTCTGCGTTCCTCTATTTCTCTGCGCCTCGGCGTTGAAGGGTTTTCGTTTTTCAACCCATGTTCAAAATCTAAAAATTATCGCACTATTTAATTTGGGTTGGTATTAAAACCTTCCTGCATCCACGTCCTGCAAGAATCCAATTAATCCCGCAAAATAGGTTTTGGAATCATCATACATAGACATATGACTGCCATTGGGGCAAGTCAAGGCACGTCCGTGTTTGACTTGCTTGGCCATGTTGGCCATATAAGTTGGGTCCATGGTGTCGTGTTGACCGCCTATGGTCAATGTTGGCACGGTGATTTTTTTCAGATCCGCGCTTCTATCCCAATTCAATAATTTGCCGCTTGCACCCAATTCAGATGGACCTTGCATAGAGACATAAATTTTTTCATTGACGTTTTTAATGGCGCGATTAACTGGGTCAGGCCATTGCGCCGCTGGCATACGTAACACATGTTTTTCATAATGGTGCGGGATCAATAACTCCATATAGCGCGGGTCTTGATATTTCCCTGCTGCTTCCAATGCCTGCGCTTCTTTTAACACGGTTTGATCCATCGCAGGCATCAAGACTTTTTTAGCGTAATCGTTATAGGCGGGAATACTATCCATCATATTGGAGATAATCAAACCCTTCATATGCTGTTGATATTTCAGTGCATATTCCATCGCTAAAATCCCGCCCCAGGAATGCCCGAGAAGATAGAAATTCTTACTGTCTAAACCCAGTGCCTGCCGCACCTGCTCTACTTCTTCTACATATCGCGGCAAATCAATATAGGCCTCATCTTTGGGGTGATCGCTGTAGTGAGAACCCAATTGATCATAGTAATAATATTCAATACTCGCCCCCGGAAAATAGCTATCAAAGACTTCAAAATATTCGTGCGTCATTCCTGGTCCACCATGCAGCAACAAGACTTTGATCGTAGGGTTATTCCCCACCCTTTTTGTCCATACTTTAAATTCACCTTGCGGGGTAGTAATCTTCACTAGTTTGACTCCACCAGCCAGCACGTCATCACGACCAGTGTGGTCAAAGTAAGTGTTGACTGGCGGCGCAGCAACTAGCGCTTTGTCGTTAGCGGGTTGATGACAAGCGCTCAGCAAGACAGCACTGAATACAAATAAGCAGAGAGGGAAAATTTTCATGGCAAAGTTTTTTCTTCAAAGTGGAAGGAGAAGTCTAGCTATTTAAAAAATATTGAGACATACTTTCTGTCTCGGCTATTGTGATGGTCGAGCTATTTTAACGCACAGAAGGGGAAAGATTTTGGAAAATGTTTATTCAGCACCGCAGGCAGATTTATCGCGAGCTCCAACCGATGGAGACCCTTATCAGCCAAGGATGTGGTCAGTTGCTGGGCGGATAGGACGGGTACGTTATTTGGCATATTCTATGGCCGCTAGTTTATTATTCATGCTTATCTTCGCTATATTTCTAGGGATTTTCTTTACCTCACCAGCAATTGCTGGCATCGGCCTACTCTTGATGTACCTTCCTATGATTGCCATTGGCTTTGTGTTTGCAAAACGCAGATTAAATGACCTCGATCAATCTGGATGGTTAAGCTTGCTCATGATCATTCCATTTGTAAACTTTATTTTATGGCTGTTTTTAGTTTTCGGTTCTGGCACACCCACTAGCAATCGTTATGGCGCAAGGCCGACCCAAAATTCCACCTTAGAGGTGGTCGGTGCTTGTGTCATGCCTTTGATCATGGTCGTAGGCATACTCGCGGCAATCGCGCTCCCAGCGTATCAACAATACGTACAAAAGGCCAAAGCCGCCCAAACCCAACAAGCAGCACCGGCCCCTAGCACAGACGGTCAGTGACGAAGAAAAACTCCTCACAGATTTAGTC
>JAIELM010000170.1 GCA_019752975.1 Undibacterium sp.
GACAATGGCGGTGGTTCCTTGAGCGAAGCAGTGGAACTTACCAGTCTATTCATAGGCAAAGGCCCTGTGGTTCAACAAAGAAAAGCCCGAGGACAAATCGAAGTTTCTAGCAACGATGCAGGAAGCGTGGTCTGGGATGGTCCTATGGGTGTCTTGATTAATCGTAGTTCTGCCTCGGCATCTGAAATTTTTGCTGCTGCGATTCAGGACTATGGTCGCGGATTGATCTTGGGTGAAAATAGCTTTGGCAAAGGTACAGTCCAGCAAGTGATTAGCTTAGACGAAATCGCCAAGAGCGAAAAAGCGCAATATGGCGAACTCAAAATGACGGTGGCACAATTTTTCCGGGTGAATGGCGGTACCACTCAATTACGCGGCGTCACGCCAGATATCGCCTATCCTAGCTTCATCGATCCTGATAGCTACGGTGAATCTAGCTATGAAAACGCGCTTCCTTGGGTGCAGATCAAGCCAGCGAACTTCCAAGTGATGGGTAATCTCAAGGACGTGCAAGCGATGCTGCAACTGCGTCACGAGCTACGTATCGCTAAGGACAAAGAATTCCAATTCATCAAGGAAGACATTGCCGAATACAAGCTACAAAAAGAAAAGAAGACGATTTCTTTAAACGAAGAAGAACGACGGATAGAGCGGGATACGCGTGAAAAGAAAATCAAAGACCGCGAAGCCCTACGCTTAGCATCAGAGTCTAAAGTCAAAGGGACAGAGAAGCGCGATAAAGCGGCCGCTAAAATCGCGACCCAAGATGATGGATTGCAAGGCAATGAACGTAGTCTAGCCTCAGAAATCGCCCAAGAAAAAGCCAATAAGGATGCGAAAGATGTGTACCTAATTGAAGCGGCACATATCCTGAGCGATGAAATCGATTTAATAAAGACCAATAAACAAGTGGCAGAACAGGTCGTCCTGCGTTCGGCTAACAAGGCAAGCAAGCAATAAAGCCTAAGCGTAATTATTCAGCCCCTATGTAAGCCGCCTTTCTCGCATGTTTTTAAAGCCGTCTTTCCCGCATGTTTTTAGCGGGAATCCAGCGATTTTTGTTCCGCAACGGACGCCACTGGATTCCCGATTAAACCCTAGTGAATGACATAAAATAGGGTGGAGTACTTTGAAAATTCAACTTCGTCATAGAAGGCTGAATAATAAGGCCTAAGCAATAGAACGGCGATGTAGCGCCTCATCGGCGCTACATCGCCGTTCATTGCATTCCACAAAAAGTTCCATTTACTGGAACTTTTTCTTTTGCTGGGAAGTCAAACTCAAGCTTAAGAAAAACCATTCTAATATGAGTAAACCTCAATCAAAAAAACGAAAGCTCACAATATGAAACGCAGCATTATCTCCCTCGCTATTTTGGCAATGACCGGAATAACAGCGATACCTAGCATTGCAGGCCCAAGCAACAAGGCACCAACGATAGACTACAGCAAAGTCACCACCCAATTACCGCGTCATGTACGTCCAAGTCACTACGACGTATCCTTGATCCCGAATGCCAAAGCTGGCACTTTTCAAGGTAAAGTCAATATCAAAATCGATGTGCTCAAAGCGACTGATCGTATCACCCTCAACGCCACTGATCTCAAATTCAATAAAGTAGTTTTACGCAATGCCAAAGGCAAAGAGATAGGTGGAGCAGCTAAAATCGAAGTGAGTGCGCTAGCCCAAACCGCCACCTTCACCTTTGATCAAACACTACCTCAAGGTCAATATCAACTCGCGCTTGATTACGATGGCGTAATCGGTACTCAAGCCGTGGGTCTATTCTCCCTAGATTACGACACTGCTAAAGGCAAGCAACGCGCTCTGTACACCCAATTTGAAAACTCTGACGCTCGTCGTGTTATGCCTTCTTGGGACGAACCTGTTTTTAAGACGACGTTTACTTTAGACGTCACAGTCCCTAGCAACGAGATGGCGGTCAGCAATATGCCTATCGTGTCTTCCAAAGCGCTAGCAGGTGGCTTGAACCATGTCCAATTTGCCCCATCGCCTAAGATGTCTACCTATCTGTTGTTCCTAGGTGTGGGCGATTTTGAACGTGCCACAGTACAAGCTGAAGGTACAGAGATCGGCGTCATTGCCAAGCGTGGCAGTCTCGATCAAGCGCGTTTTGCTTTAGACGAATCTAAAAACGTTTTGAAGGAATACAACGACTATTTTGGCGTGCGTTTTCCCTTGCCAAAACTGGATAACGTAGCGGCACCTGGTCAGAGTCAATTCTTTAGCGCGATGGAAAATTGGGGTGCGATTTTCACCTTTGAAGGGGCGATGTTAATCGATCCAAGTATTTCGACCCAAGCGAATAAACAAGCTGTCTTTGTCACAGCCGCGCACGAGATGGCACACCAATGGTTTGGCGATTTAGTGACGATGCAATGGTGGGATGATCTCTGGTTGAATGAAGGCTTCGCTTCATGGATGGAAAACCGCGCGATGCGCAAGTTGCATCCAGAATGGCTGCCTGAATTTAATGCCATTGGTGTGCGTGAACAAGCCATGGGAAGAGATGCCATCGCCACTTCGCATCCGGTAGTGCAACACATAGAAACAGTAGAACAAGCGAGTCAAGCCTTCGACAGTATTACTTACCAAAAAGGTGAAGCGGTGATCCGCATGTTGGAAAACTATGTGGGTGAAAACGCATGGCGTGAAGGCGTGCGCGCCTATATGAAAAAACATGCCTACAGCAATACCGTCACCAAGGATTTTTTCACACAAATCGAAAAAGCCGCAGGTAAGCCGATCAGCGCGATTGCCAAAGATTTTACCCAACAAGCTGGCGTGCCTTTGATCAAAGTCGAAGACATCGTCTGCAAGAATGGCAAAACGACCGTGAGCTTAAGCCAAGGTGAATTTTCTAAAGATCTGCCGAACAAAAAATCCCTCAACTGGCGTGTACCAGTGGTCGCACAAATTGCGGCAAAGGGCGCTGAGAATAAGATTGAAGGTCGTACTTTGGTCATCAACGGCAAAGGCAGCTTACAACTACCCGCATGCGGTACAGTGGTAGTCAACGCAGGACAAAATGGTTACTACCGCACGCTATACGCACCAAAAGTCTTTGAACAAATCGCTAGTCATTTTTCTTCCTTAAACGACATAGATCAATTGGGTATTTTGTCTGATAGCTGGGCGATGGGACTCGCCGGGCAGCAAGCGATTAGTGATGTGTTAGATGTTGCTAATGCCGCTCCGCTAGAGGCCTCCGCCCATGTTTGGGGTGAAATTTCTGAGGTGTTTTCCACCATCAGCTACTACTACAGAAACGATCCCGTACGTCAAACAGCCTTCAATAAATTTGCGCTTAAACGTCTCTCTCCAGTCATGGAAAAAATGGGTTGGACAGCAAAACCAGGCGAGCCAGAATACCTCTCCAACTTCCGCGCCAGTTTAATTGGCATCATGAGCGGTCTAGGCGATCCAGCGACTTTGATGGAAGCACGCCGACGCTTCTCTGTCATGGATACAGATCCCAGCGCGGCTCCAGCTTCGCTGCGATTGCTGATATTAGGTATCGTTGCCAACAACGCTGACGCCACGACTTGGGACACACTACGTGCCAGAGCACAGGCAGAAAAATCCTCATTGGTACGTGAGAATCTCTACCTCTTACTAGCTTCGACCAAGGATAAAGCTTTAGCGCAAAAAGCCTTAGAGATGGCCTTAACTGACGAACCGGGCATCACCACAAGTGCCAGCATGATACGCACGGTAGCAGGGGAACATCCAGACATGGCCTTCGATTTTGCTCTCGCGCACGTCGCCCAAGTCAATGAAAGAGTCGACGCCACCTCACGCAGCCGCTACTTCCCAGGCCTAGGCGGCGGCTCCTCCGATCCCGCCATGATAGATAAACTCAACGCCTACGCCAAAGCCCATCTAGACCAAAGCGCACGCCGCGAAGTAGACACCGCCATAGTGAACATCAACTACCGCATCAAGCTCAACAAAGAACGCTTACCTGCGATAAGTGCTTGGTTGGAAAAGCATATGTAAGCCAGAGCAAAGCATATCAAGCGTGAAATGTGGGATGTGAATTATTCGTAATTTGCATCCCTTTTTTTTATGAATGCGTGTTAGTATTTATTTCATATTAATTTGCATTGGATGATATGGAACGACACTTACCACCGTGGACCGAAAGTCAGGGAGAACTTTTTCTCCGTCAACTCCAACTCTTTGAGGTTTTGAATCGGAGACTGCGACGTGGATGACCTATCACCATCCGACCTCAAAGCGATCCTCCATTCTAAACGTGCCAACCTTTATTATCTAGAGCACTGCCGTGTCATGCAAAAAGACGGGCGTGTACTTTATCTCACAGAAGCAAAAAACGAAAATCGTTATTGGAATATCCCCATTGCCAACACCACCGTCCTGCTTTTAGGAAGCGGTACTTCTATCACTCACGCGGCAGTCCGAATGTTGGCACGCGCAGGCGTTCTACTTGGATTTTGCGGCGGAGGCGGCACCCCGCTTTATATGGGTAACGAAATCGAATGGATGACGCCGCAAAGCGAATATCGCCCGACACAATATCTACAAGGCTGGTGCGCATTTTGGTTTGACGAACAACAGCGACTAAGCGCAGCAAAGCAATTACAACAGGCGCGCATCAATTACTTGATCCAAGTCTGGCAAAAGGACAAAGACCTCAAAGCCGAGGGATTCAACGTACAAGACACCGATATTCAAGCAGCACTCAAGCAGTGCCACCACAGAATAGAACAAGCGAACAAGGCAGGTGAGCTACTACT
>JAIELM010000038.1 GCA_019752975.1 Undibacterium sp.
CAGTAGTGAGCGCTGCGATCATGATGGGGGACATTTCTCCGCCCATGATTTTGCGAAATAAGTAGAGCATTTCGTCGTGAAAAATTTCACGATGTTCTATGAGGCGGGTCAATGCTTCTTGCTGAGAGATAGTCATCTTATTTTCCGATCAAAAAATTTTTTAATAGCGCGTGCCCGTGTTCCGATAAAATCGATTCAGGATGAAATTGCACCCCTTGTAGATCAAAAGTCTTGTGGCGTACGCCCATGATTTCGCCGTCTTCTGTCCATGCGGTCACCTCTAGGCAGTCGGGTAGAGAAGCGCGCTCTATCGCCAGAGAATGGTAGCGCGTGACCGTGTAAGGACTAGGTAAGTCGCTGAACACACCAACACCCGTATGCGCGATCGGTGAAGTCTTACCATGCATGACTTGTTTGGCGCGAATCACTTTGCCACCAAAGGCTTCGGCGATGCTTTGGTGGCCTAGGCACACACCAAGAATCGGAATCGTACCTGCAAAACGTAACAGTACAGGCACAGAAATGCCCGCTTCCAAGGGTGTGCAAGGACCGGGAGAAATACAGATACGATCGGGCTGTAACGCGGCGATTTCATCCAGCGTAATTTCATCATTACGAAAGGTTTTAACCTCTTCACCCAACTCAGCAAAATACTGCACGAGGTTGTAAGTAAAAGAGTCGTAGTTGTCGATCATTAGTAGCATGTTTGCTTTCCTTTACGCAGAGGCGCAGAGCAAGCAGAGTCGTCAAATGGGTTGACGACACGCCTAATTCCTTCGCGCATGGTTTTAAAATTAAAATTCAGAAGTAAGTTTAGATCTTTCATCAAATTTCCCCATCTAATCCATCTTGTACTTGTTCTGCGGCTCTCAACATGGCGCGTGCTTTGTTTTCGGTTTCTTGCCATTCCATTTCGGGTACCGAGTCCGCTACCACGCCTGCCGCTGCTTGGACGTAGAGCATGCCGTCTTTGAGTACGCCAGTTCTGATCGCGATGGCCAAATCCATCTCACCGCCGAAAGATAAGTAGCCACAGGCTCCGCCATAGATTCCACGCTTTACTGGTTCTAGCTCGTCAATTAATTCCATCGCTCTGACCTTGGGTGCACCGGATAAAGTGCCGGCTGGGAAGGTGGCTTTAAGTACGTCTAGGTTGCTCATCTGTGGCTGTAAGATACCTTCGACATTCGAGACTATATGTTGCACATGCGAGTACTTTTCTATCGCCATTTTTTCGGTGAGTTTCACCGTGCCGGTTTGGGCAATGCGACCGATGTCGTTGCGAGCTAGGTCGATGAGCATCACATGTTCTGCGATTTCTTTAGGGTCAGCTAAGAGTTCTACTGCGAGCTCTTCATCGCGTTCTGGCGTGGCGCCGCGTGGCCTTGTTCCTGCTAGTGGTCGTATCGTGACTTTTTTATTGCCATCGCTTAGCTGTTCATTGCGGACTAAAATTTCTGGCGACGCACCGATGATATGCATATCGCCAAAATTGTAGAAGTACATATAGGGCGAAGGGTTAATCGAGCGTAAGGCACGGTATAAAGATAGTGGAGAGTCGACATATGGTTTTTTGATGCGCTGTCCAATTTGCACCTGCATTAAGTCACCCGCCATAATATATTCCTTGGCTTTGATGACGGCGTTGATATAGTCTTGTTTAGCAAAGTCGCGAATCTCGGTGGTACGTACAGAAGCTGATGTGATGGGTACATCGACGCTGCGCCTTAGCATCGCACGTAAATCTTTTAGTCGTTGCCGCGCTTTGCTGAAACCTTCGGCTTGGGTGGGATCGGCATACACGATCAAGTAAAGTTTGCCTGATACGTTGTCGATGACAGCGAGTTCTTCAGTGAGCAATAACTGGATGTCGGGTAAGCCGAGGTCATCTTTTGCTGCTTTTCCCTCTAAGCGCTTCTCTACATAGCGTACTGCATCGTAGCCAAAATAACCGGCTAGACCGCCGCAAAAACGTGGCAAGCCCGGGCGTAAAGCGACGCGAAAACGTGCTTGGTATTGAGCGATAAAATCGAGTGGATTACCTTCATGGCTTTCTATGACAGTGCCATTTTTATGCACTTCGCTGCGTGTGCCGGTGCAGGAAATTTTAGTCGATGCTGGCAAGCCGATAAAGGAGTAACGCCCAAAGCGTTCGCCTCCTTTAACCGACTCAAGTAGGAATGAGTTTTTGCCACCGTTATTCGCTTGTGCGAGTTTGAGGTATAAGGTGAGCGGTGTTTCGAGATCGGCGAAAGCTTCGGCGATCATAGGAATACGGTTGTAGCCTTGCGCGGCCAGCGATTTGAATTCGAGTTCGGTCATGATGTGCTTTCAGCTTGCTCAAACAGGACGATACTGTTTGAAACTAAGTCAATGGGTGCGACAAAAACGATGAAGTGTTTTGTAATGCGAGGTAAAAAATCGATACAGACTGTTGAGCTTAAAAAGTAAACAAGCAGCAATCTGCGCGGCATTTAGGAGAGTCCTAAGCTTGCCAGCGTCGCCATAGCCAGGCCTCAAAGGCACCGGGTAAAGTTGATAATGATTTTTTTAAGGAGAACATTCTTTTTGGGGAATGATATGAAATTAGGGTGTTAAACGAAAGCCTAGCCGAGCTGAAAAAGCAACAGGCGCGACCCATTCGAGCCAGACTATAACACTACTTTCCGACGTTTGTATATAGCGAAATAGTCATTTCTGATTTTGATGTAATGTGATGTTGTCTGGCGTTGTCTCTATACGCGAGCTAACTCAAGTCGCATCGCGTCTATCACCGCTTGGTAGTCAGGCTTACCAAAAATCGCCGAACCTGCGACGAAAGTATCAGCTCCCGCTGCAGCGATTTGATGGATATTGTCGACCTTCACGCCACCATCGACTTGCAACATGATGTCACGACCAGATTCATCTATCATTGCTCTGACTGCTGCAATTTTTTTCAAAGTATGCGCGATGAAAGACTGCCCGCCAAAACCAGGATTGACCGACATCAGCAAGATCAAATCGAGTTTATCCATCACATGTTCCAAAACATGTAAAGGAGTGGCGGGGTTAAATACCAAACCCGCTTTACAGCCATGATCACGGATCAGTTGTAGGCTGCGATCGATATGTTCTGAGCCTTCCGGATGAAAGCTAATAATATTCGCACCCGCTTTGGCAAAATCCGGAATAATTCTGTCTACTGGCTTGACCATCAGATGCACATCAATCGGCACGTTAATATGCGGACGGATTGCTTCACAGACCAAGGGGCCTATGGTGAGGTTGGGGACATAATGATTGTCCATCACGTCAAAATGGATCATGTCAGCGCCAGCGGCAACGACGTTTCTTACTTCTTCACCCAAGCGGGCAAAATCGGCGGATAAAATACTGGGAGCGATGCGGTAGGTGGTCATGGAGTTTACTCTGTGATGGGCTAGGGTGTGTGGTTTGCGCTAAGTTCGCTATTTTTCGCTATTTTACTCCTGCGAAGAATCTCGCGCTCTTGTAAGATGTGTGTTTTGGTGATTTCAAAAATCACATCGACTGCTTTATTTAGGACATTTATGGCAATTTACAACTTCACCGTGACGGTCACAACACAATATTTAGAAGAGCAATCACAGCCAGAGAAAAATCAGTTTGTGTTTGCCTATACTATCCATATTAAGAATTCCGGAGATGTAGCCGCTCAGCTCATTTCCCGCCATTGGATAATTACCGATTCACATAATAAAGTGCACGAGGTGCAGGGACTGGGCGTGGTCGGACATCAACCTTTTTTAAAACCGGGCGAAGCGTTTGAATATAGTAGTGGCAGTTCTATAGAAACCGCGCAGGGAAGTATGAAGGGCAGTTATTTTTGCGTAGCAGAAGATGGTCATCGATTTGACGTAGCAATACCAGAATTCGTCCTATCTTTGCCACGTACACTGCATTAGTCGGATTTATCTTTGTTTTCTGGTGGTTTTTTTCCAGAAAACATAGTCCACCAAACGATGAAGACAAAAATGAAGAAAGCGCCAAAGGCTTCCAATGCTAATAACCACATAGTAGTCCTATGATGTCGTGTGTTTGAAGGCCGCATTTTATCAGCATTCTGGCAGTATTTTTGCAGTAGTCTGTTTGTCTCAGTTTGAGCGAAAAAATTTTTGAAAATCAGGATCACCGTACTACTATTGAGGAGTAAAACATGGACTATCAATGCATCATCACCGAAGCCAAAGATCAAGTTGGTATCATCACCCTACATCGTCCCAAGGCCTTAAACGCGCTCAACGATCAGTTAATGGATGAATTGGGACTCGCTTTAAGAGCTTACGATCAAGACGAAAACATCGGTTGCATCATCATCACTGGCAGTGAAAAAGCGTTTGCAGCGGGCGCTGATATCGCTGCCATGGTCAACACCAATTACATGGATGCTTACAAAAATAATTTCGTCACTAAAAACTGGGAACATATTTTAGATATTCGCAAACCAGTCATAGCCGCGGTAGCTGGCTATGCCTTAGGTGGCGGTTGCGAACTGACCATGATGTGCGACTTCATCATCGCCGCCGATAATGCCAAATTCGGCCAGCCCGAAATCAAACTAGGCACCATTCCAGGTTGCGGTGGCACCCAAAGACTGCCACGCGCCATTTCCAAGTCCAAAGCGATGGACCTCTGCCTGACGGCGAGAATGATGGACGCCAATGAAGCTGAAAGAGCCGGTTTAGTTTCACGTGTAGTCCCGCTAGACAAGCTGATGGAGGAAGCGCTTGGAGCAGCCAACGCCATCGCCGC
>JAIELM010000226.1 GCA_019752975.1 Undibacterium sp.
GCGCTTCAGGGCTTCTACCGCTAGCGGTACATCGGCATAAGCGGTTAAGGCGATAATTGCTGGCGCGTTTTTTTGTGCGCGTAAAAAATCCAGGCTCGCCAAACCTTCACCACCATCGGTGCGCCCAGCACTAAAATTAAAATCCAAGAGCGCCACATCAAATTCTTGCTGTTGTAGTGCATGTGCGATTTGTGAGGGATGATTGACGATGTGGATATCATTAAAGCGGCGACGTAGGCACATTTTGGCCGCAATCGCGACATCGGGGTCGTCGTCAATAATTAAAATACGTGCGCTGCTGAACATAATTTTTTAGCCTAGAATTGGTGGCACATTCTAGCTGCCTCAAGCGCTGCTCGCAAGTACAGTTAAGCGCTGTTCGAATATGGACAGTGGGAGTGTCCGATATCGGACAGTTTTTGCCAAATTCGTGGGAATTCTCCGGGAAAATGAGATGGTGCGAATATTGCTATACATCTAAAATATCATCCACACGGGGAAAAGAAAAATGAAAATACGAGACTTAAAAATTGCATGGCGTGTTTTGGCGAAAGACCGAGTGCATTCTTTGATGGTGATCTTGGGATTGAGCGTGAGTTTCGCGGCTTGTTTTCTTTTACTTGCCTATGCGCGTTATGCCTACACTTATGATGCGCATATTCCTGATGCAGACAGAATCTTTTTAGTGAAGCATAGAGTGAATGCTTTTGATCGTCCGGTGTGGGTCGATTTTATGCCATTTTCTGTGCGTGATACCTTGAGCAAAAGTGGCATCCCTTTTACCTCATCGGCGGTCGATAGCGAACAGATTCTGGTACAAAACGCGAGCGGCTTAAAGCAGCTCAGTAATAGGACGCAAGTGAATCCTAGTTTTGCACAGATGTTCGCGGTGCACACGATTGCGGGCGATATAAACAGTACTTTAAATAAGTCGGGAGAAATCGCGGTCACGACCAGAACAGCGCAGCAAATTTTTGGCAAGATCCAAGCCTTGGGTCAGACGATACTCATCGCAGGGGAAACCTATCGAGTTGGTGCCATCATTGTAGACCCGCCTAGCAATACCACAGTACCGTATCAAATTTTGCAGGGAACCAAGAGAGATTTATCTCGTAATTACATTAAGTTAAGTAATAGTAGTGATCTAGCTGCGGTACAAAAAGTTATTCAAGAAGCCGCTGATCATTCTAATATGACGAGAGTCTGGGCGGCGAGGCAAGGAGGCAAGGATGTCACAAAAAAAGTGATAGAAGTGCGCTTGACGAGTTTGAGAAACGCCTATTTTGATACCGAGATAATCGATATTGACCGCGTCATTCACGGTGACGAAAAAAATGTTCTCGCCCTGAGTTTAGTCGCCTTGATGATCCTCTTTTTAGCGGCGATTAATTATGTCAACTTAGCGGTGGCCCGCACCATAAGGCGGCAGCGTGAGATTGGGGTGTATAAATTGTTGGGCGCTAGTCGTGCTCGCATCATCGGTCAATTTTTGACGGAATCCCTGCTGGTGATGGGCGTGGCAAATGCCTTAGGTGTTCTATCCGCGTGGCTGTGTTTGCCGTTCTTTTCTGAGCTGATGAATCGCCCTTTGGATAGTTTACTTACGCCAGTCAATTGCATCGCCAGCGTGTTGTTTAGTCTGGTCGTGGGTGCATTGATGAGCGCTTATCCGATTTGGGTAGCGTTAACAGTGAATGCAAATCAAGCTTTGCTTGGTCGTGGTAACCATGAGAGTACCGGTGGTATGCAGTTGCGTCGGGCGCTGACAGTGTTACAGTTTTCTATGGCGATGGGCTTAGCGGCAGTGAGCTTAGCGATCGCTTGGCAAAGTTTTTTTATCACGCATGGAAGCCTAGGCTTTGATCCTTCAAACCTTTTGGTGCTACGCCTAAACAGTCCAGGAAGTGAAGCCAACTGGACGGCATTTCGTAGTGATCTATTACATCTATCAGAGGTACAAGATGTGGCGACTTCGGAAGATGCTTTGGGACGTACTATGGTAGGTTTTAATATGCTTTTAAAACGCGACAATGGGCAATCTATTGTGCCTGTAGGTCAAGGTGTGTCGCCGAATTTTTTTACTGTCCATGGCATTCAAGCCTTAGCTGGGCGCGCTTTTGATCCCAAGATTGATTCACCTATAAGCGAAAATATTATCGTTATCAACGAAGCGGCGACGCGTGCCTTAGGCTATGCTAATCCACAAGAGGCAGTAGGGAAATTTGTCTTGGATGCTTCAGCTATTCCCTTGCAAATTATTGGCGTCGTACCTAATTCTCGCTACCAAAGTGCGCGCGAAATGGAAGCACCACGGGTGTATCAACTTAGATCATATGCGGGACTCTTTAGCATCAAAATCAGAGGTGATTTTGATGCCGCGAGAAACCAGATTGGATCAGTCTGGCGAAAGCATTTTCCCAATGAAATTTTCGATCTGCAAGCTAGCCATAGTTTAATCGCAAAAAATTATGAAGAAGATTTACGCCTGTCGCGCTTGTTAAGTGGTGCTTCGATCTTAGCCTTGCTGATCGCTGCGGTGGGGATCTATGTACTATCCAGCTACAACGTGCAACGCAAAGCACAAGAGATCGCAATTCGAAAAATCTACGGCGCTAGGGCGCGCGCGATTGTGTTTTTAGTGGCGAAGGAATTTGTCGTGATTTTGTTGGCGGGCACGCTAGTTGGTTTACCCCTAGCAGCTTGGGCCATTTCGCATTACATGGCCAGCTTTGTCGAACGCGCACCGATGTCGTTTTGGAGTCTAAGCTTAGCACTCGCTGTGACCAGTATAACGGCGCTACTAGCGACTTGGCACCATGTTCGCGTTGCGATAAATGCGGTACCTATGACGGTAATGCGCGGCTAAGGCTTTTGGATAAACGGCGAATTGACGTAGTGCGTTAGGAACGGTAGGTTTTGTTAGGTTTTTATTCGACTATTTATTGTGGTCGTCGCACATGCGACTGCATTGAAATTATGCAAAATAAATTAAATACTAATATTGAACGCCACCTAAAACGAGAAACACTCATTGCGAATTTAAAATGTTTAGGTTATATTTTGTACTCAAATTTACTATTTAAATGTGGCATCTGCACGACCGTAGCACGTGTTCAAATTTCGAGTTGAAAAACCGGTGTACAAATAGATACAAACTCCGAACTTTTGTTAAACGGTTGTGTAGAGGCCAATAAAATTGGAGCTGCCATGACTTGGTACTTGAAATCTTTAGCTTGCTGTTGTTTGGTCGCAGCCTCTTATAATGCGTTTGCACAAAACACCAATGTCTCTGAATACTATTATAGTGGATATAGAATTGATTACTCCGAAGTGGATCGATTAATCAACGAGGTTAGAGGAGGGAAAAAAAGTGATGTGGCGATCAATGCCCAAAAACAATTTCAAATTGGTCTCACCTTTGAGTATGGTAAAGGGGTTCAAGTCGATTATAAAGAAGCGTTTTTTTGGTACAAAAAATCAGCAGAATTAGACAATCCCTCCGCGCAATTTGCTTTGGCTAGAATGTTTGAAGAGGGCAAAGGAGTCGCTAAAGACTTAAAGCAAGCGGCCAATTGGTATGAAAAATCAGCAGATCAAGGTGCGCTCGAGGCGCAATATAATTTAGCACTGATGTATGCTTTGGGTGAAGGTGTGAAGCAAGATTTGACCAAGGCGTATGCTTGGTATGAAAAAGCTGCGCAGGCCGGTTATGTTAAAGCGCAACATAACTTGGCTCTGCAATTAGCAAAGGGCGAGGGTGTTACAGTCGATTTTGTGCGTGCACATATGTGGCTTACTTTAGCTATGACGCTTGATAAATCGCAAGAAAATTCGCAGAAAAGTTTGCTTTTATTAGAGTCGCACATGAGTCCTGAGCAAATGGAACAAAGCAAGATGATGGTGAAGGCATGGCTGGCGCTACAGCCGCCGAACATAGTGAGCGCGAAGTAGTTTTTTGTCGAGAATTTTTTGGATATTTAATTTTCTCAGGGGAATTTTATGATGCTGCACAATCTAGAAGTCGAACGATTTAATACCTCCTCGAATATATTTTTTTCACGAGATAAGGTCTTTGGCGTTTTAGTTGTCGTGCTGCTTCATGTACTTTTATTTGCTTTGATATTCACCCAAACTAACACACCAGCGATCAAAATACTCGGGATGAAGCTAGTTAGCGTCAGTGTGTTTGAACGTCGTACACCTACACCGACCACAGTGATAGAGCAAAGCACAAACGTCAATACTGAGAGCAAGAGAGCAGCTCTGAATGCAGTTCCCGCCGTATTGAGCAAGCCATTAACAGTGGCACCAGCAAATTCGCAAAATACACAAGTCGTGGACGTGAGTATTGTAAGCGCGCGTGAGCAATCGATTACTTTACCTCCGCTAGAAATCAAGGGGGAAGCAGCGAAAAGTAGCGAGGCATTGCTTAGTACCGAGGCACAAACACTGCAAAAAATTGATGCTGGTGCTAAGGGACTCGCATTAGAAAGTGATCACGACATCACTATCGGTGAAAGTGATAATCATGTAATTGAGATACTGCGTATGGGAAGTAGCAGGGCGATTTATTCTAGTCCTGATTTTACCCAAACTACTCAAAATCCAGTAGTTTATCAAATTGAAATTGGCGAATATAACGAAATTGAAATGGCGGTGGTCAATCATCTCATCAGTCGTATACGTGAACGCTATAAAAAAGAAATTATTTGGAACTCTAAAGTAAAAGCGCGCTTCGTGCGCCTTTCCATGCTACAGC
>JAIELM010000253.1 GCA_019752975.1 Undibacterium sp.
GTTGCATGGTGCATTCTTCCAGCACTTGCTTCTTTTCTTCCAATTGCAGCGCTAGATTTTGCAAATGCGCACTATCGGGTGCTTGCAATCCTTGTTTTTCTAGGTTCAATCGCTCTCTACGCAAGCTTAAGGTATTGAGAATGCTAGAGGCATTGCGTTGATGCGCGGACTCTAATTCTATCTGCTGCTGCATCTGCATAATTTGCGCGCGCGACTCGGTGGATTTGAGCTGCGCTTCACGCCAAATTTGCTCTAAAGTCGGGAGTTTATCCTGCTGATTTTGTACGCTTTCTTGCGCTTGCTCGCTATGCATAGCAAGTTCTTCCACGTGCATTTCCGCATCCTGCAAATCATCTTGAAATTGCTGCCCTTGGCGCTGCCATTGATCGCGTTGCGCGGTCAAAGAATTAAGTTGCGATTGCAGACGTGAACGCGATTCGATAACGAATTTAATCTGCGCTTCTAAGCTACCAATCTCGGCATTAGTTTGGTATAAATTTCCTTGCGCTTGATGCATTTTATCGCCCACCGCGTAATGCATTTGCCGCATTTGTTCCAGCTCTAACTCGACGTGACGCAACTTGGCAATTTGTTCTTCTAATTCTAGCTGACATTTCTCAATTTCAGCGAAATGTTTTTGTTGTTCAAAAGCCGCTTCGCGTTTGCGCAGCATCCACAAAAGTTTTTGCTTTTCCTCTTGATCTGCTTGGAGCGCGTGGTATTTATTAGCGACCACCGCTTGGGCTTCTAATTTCTCTAAATTATTATTGAGTTCGCGTAGGATATCTTCAACACGGACTAGATTTTCGTGAGTATCGTGGATACGATTTTCGGTTTCACGACGACGTTCTTTATAACGCGAAACACCCGCAGCTTCCTCCAAAAACACCCGCAACTCTTCAGGGCGCGATTCGATAATACGAGAGATCATTCCCTGACCAATAATCGCATATGCCCTAGGCCCCAGACCAGTACCGAGGAAAATATCTTGAATATCTCGACGGCGCACCGCCTGCCCGTTAATGTAATAAGTCGAAGTCCCGTCACGCGTCAAAGTACGCTTGACCGCGATCTCAGCATATTGACTCCACTGCCCCGCCGCCTTACCCAGGCTATTATCAAAAATCAATTCAACGGAAGAACGTCCGGCGGGTTTTCTGTGCGTAGAGCCATTAAAAATCACGTCTTGCATGGATTCTCCACGCAATTCCGAGGCTTTTGACTCACCTAAAACCCAACGAACGGCATCAATAATATTCGATTTACCACAGCCATTAGGCCCAACCACCCCAACCAATTGCCCAGGAACTTGGAAATGAGTCGGATCGACAAAGGATTTAAATCCAGATAATTTAATAGAAGTTAATCGCACGTTTTAATGTTTTATCGTCTTTTAGGAAAAACAGCCTCTGCCATACTGATGTATTCAACAACAACAAGTGGATACTTAGGGTCTTCATAGATACGCAATGCCGCACATCATAACATTTTGATTGTTTTATTTGCGGATTTTGGGGATAGGTCGCCGGATTCAGCAATCGCCTAAAAAATAAATTATGTGATGGTATTTCCGAAATATAAGTTAGGTAAATAAAACAGATGCTTAAGAATACATATTACGCTTACTAATACAATCTCAATCTTCATATTGAAATAATACAACTTATTTTTTGAAAACGCGTCATTGCAAATCGTATAGCCCAATAACACATCAGCGATATATACTTTCATAAATCAATTACCACCTACCAACTAAAGCGAAATGTAAAACCGATTTTTATCTAAAGTATATACTCGAACGTTGGTAAAAAAAGACCAACAACAAGAACTAAGTAAGCGCCCTTACAATTTAGATGAATTATTCATTTAAATACCAACTAGTAGTTGGAGTGGCATGTTAATGAATTAATTAGAAGTAAACAGGAATTTAAATGAAAAAATTTGCCATTTTGTTTGTAGTGTCGCTTTACTGGTTGATCACCCCCTGCTTCGCGGGACTAGAAGAGGGAATGGTTGCCCACAAGAAAAAAGAATATCAGAAAGCTATGCGCGAATTGCGGCCACTTGCGGAAGAAGGTGACAAAACGGCTCAAACATTTCTGGGCTTGATGTATGCCGGGGGGCAAGGTGTGACCCAGGACGAACAACAAGGCATGGCGTGGTTTCGCAAAGCCGCTGAGCAAGGGTATGACCGCGCGCAGCTCCTCTTGGGAGATATGTATGCCGAAGGGCGAGGCGTCACCAAGGATGAACAACAGGCGGTAGCGTGGTACCACAAAGCCGCTGAGCAAGGGTTTGTAATCGCACAATCCCAATTGGGGAATATGTATGCCCAAGGACTAGGTGTTACCAAGAACGAACAACAGGCAGTAGCGTGGTATCGCAAAGCCGCTGAGCAAGGTTATGCGATTGCCCAATCCCAATTGGGGAATATGTATGCCCAAGGACTAGGTGTAATCAAGGACGAGCAAAAAGCAGTAGCGTGGTACCTCAAAGCCGCTGAGCAAGGGTATGACGATGCTCAGTTCTTCTTGGGGGATATGTATGCCAAAGGTGCAGGTGTAACAAAGGACGAAAAACAAGCTGTTTTGTGGTTTCGCAAAGCAGCTGAGCAGGGACATGACAGCGCACAGTTCTTTTTAGGGAATATCTATGCCAAAGGACTAGGCGTCGAGAAAGACGAACAACAAGCCGTAGTATGGTACCGCAAAGCCGCTGAGCAAGATTATGCAAGAGCTCAACTCGAACTCGGCAATATGTATATCAAGGGACTAGGCGTGGTCAAGGACGAGCAGCAAGCTGCAACGTGGTACCGAAAAGCAGCGGAACACGGGGATGTAATTGCGCAATCAAAATTGGGCGATATGTTTGCCAAGGGGCAAGGCGTCGAGAAAGACGAACAACAAGCCGTAGCATGGTACCGCAAAGCCGCTGAGCAAGATTATCGAAGTGCGCAATTCGACCTCGGTAATATGTATGCCAAAGGGCTAGGGGTGGCCAAAGACGAGCAGCAAGCCGTAGCATGGTACCGCAAAGCAGCAGTACTAGGGTATGTAATCGCGCAGTCAAAATTGGGCGATATGTTTGCCAAGGGGCAAGGCGTCGAGAAAGACGAACAACAAGCCGTAGAATGGTACCGCAAAGCCGCTGAGCAAGATTATGCAAGAGCTCAACTCGAACTCGGCAATATGTATGCCAAGGGACTGGGTGTAGTCAAAGACGAAGAGCAAGCCGTAGCATGGTACCGAAAAGCAGCGGAACGAGGATTTACAATTGCGCAATCCAAACTTGGCGATATGTATGCGGAGGGTCAAGGCGTAACCAAAAATGAACAACAGGCTGTAACTTGGTACCGAAAAGCAGCCGAGCAACAATATGTCACCGCACAGTCTAAATTGGCCGAAATGTACGCCAAAGGTCGAGGAGTAATACAAGATGAACAGCAGGCGGTGGCTTGGTACCGCAAAGCCGCCGAACAAGGACATGCAAGCGCACAGACGAACTTGGGCATCAAGTATATTAAAGGTCAAGGAGTGGACAAGAACGAACAGGAGGCCGCGATGTGGTTTCGCCTTGCCGCCGATCAGGGCCAGCCAGTGGCCCAAAATAATTTAGCCAAAATGTATGCCACTGGCTTAGGCCTACCTAAGGACGAGCAATCTGCTTATTTTTGGTGGTTATTAGCAAGCAAACAAGAACATCAGGATGCTATAAAAAACCGTGATATTCTGGAAAGTCGCTTATCCCCACAGCAACGTGCCGAGACCCAAGCTTCTGCACGTAGTTGGCAACCCAAAACCGCCGCACAATCAACCAAAATGACTCGTTGAACTCAAAATTTCAGTTTTTTGATTTTAGACGATGAGAAATTCATCTGTAAAGAGTATTTGAAGGCAACGGCTCGTGGTTAGATTGCACTTGACAACGAAGTACAAAAAAGTGGTCAAAATGCGCGATCTGTACTCCCACTTGCATGGCTGTTGCGCCTAGTATGCCAGTTTAGAAATTTTTAGTAATATCCATCGGCTGCGACGGTGCTTCAAAAAACACTTGATCTTTGCCAAATCAAAGCGGTGATTTGGATTTACAAGTCTAGCGCTTGACAATTGTTCGATGATTAGCTAATAATATGTTATGAGCTCAATATTTAAGGCATTAGCAGATCCCACCCGTCGCAGGGTTCTTCAACTTTTACAAGGCGGCCCTATGGGCGCTGGTGAGTTGGCGGATTTTTTTGAGGTTTCCAAACCCACTATGTCGGCACATTTTTTGATATTGGTCAACGCGGGTCTGATTGAAGCGGAAAAGCAGGGGCGAACCATTACTTACCGGCTCCAGATGTCTGTTCTTGAGGAAGCCTTACTGGGTTTTGCGCAAACTTTTGGCATGGCGCTCTCGAAAGAAACACACGTAGAAACGCACGTAAAAACACACAAAAAACCAGTCGCCAAATCGAATGAGGAAAAATCATGAACAAGAAACCACCAACACTACCTTCCATTTTACGTGCATTGATTTTTGCGGCGCTGTTTCTAGGTGCAACATTGGCAATCCGATTGCTGTCCCCAGAATACCTTAGCGCGGAACTCGCGCAGCGATTGCTCGGTGTCATGATGGGTTGCGTGGTGATTTTTTACTCCAATGTCGTTCCAAAAACACTCACGCCGCTGACTCGGATGCGATGCGATCCCAACACAGAGCAATCCATTCGCCGTTTCACCGGCTGGAGCCTAGTGCTTGGCGGCCTAGGATATGCGGT
>JAIELM010000375.1 GCA_019752975.1 Undibacterium sp.
CATTTCAATCGCGTCATAGAAATCATTAGCGTCGAGGAATCTGACGCTCAAGCAGGGCGTCAGCGCTTCAAACAATATCAGCAAGCCGGCATCAAACCGTCTCACCTTTCGACTAAAACGACATGAACGAACAAATAGATAGCAGCATTCCTGTGCTTACAGAAATAATTTATGCCACTCATGGCGCCGCTATTCCGGCAGCGCCAGAGGCTAGCGCTTCAACGAGCACAATGAACCATGTTCCCAATGCGGATGCCGTGAAAGATCAAACGAAGTTAGAGCAAACGAAGGTAGAGCAAACTAAGGTAGAACAAACTAAGTCGGTTTCGATCAAAGAGGAGAAAGTCACTTCGACTGAGGAAAAAGTAAAAGAGGTAATCAGTTCCGAAGAGAAGACTGAGATCGAGGTGGAAGCGGAATCCAATTTATCCAACGAGGCCTGGTTACAACTAGAACGTAATCTGCATGAAAAAGTGTTAAAGCAGGTGCTGTCGCGGGTTGAATTTGTATTAGAACACCGAGTTCGAGATAGCCTCGCCGATGTCTTACAAGGGGCGGTGGATACACTAGCCGAAGATATACGAGTAGGCTTGAAAAACAGCTTAGAAGAAGTCATCAGCCGAGCGGTTGCGCAGGAGTTGGCAAAGGCAAAGCTTCATCGATAACCGACTTCCCTACTTGGCCACTCGCACATTGAGTTCGGGCGACTTTTCATCGAAGGCAATACGGGTAGAAAACTTGGCGCGCTTCATAGGAAAGCGCGAGTGAAAGTGGCGGACATTACCAGAACCTGAAATCGCTCTACGCACAAACTGATAGTAGGCCTCCATATCCACTACGTGCACCACCAAAAAATAATCAATCTCGCCCGACACAAAATAACACTGCATCACTTCCGGCTCGTGGTTCATGCAAGCTTCAAAATCACGCATGGATTCATCGGATTGATTGGCCAATGAAATCTCCAAAAAAGCCAACATGCCGTAGGCTAAAGAAAAAGCATCCACCATAGACACATCCGCACTAATCACACCTGCATCTCGCAAGGCCTTAATTCTGCGCAAACAGGTGGGCTGCGAGATATGACACTTATCCGCCAATACACGGGTAGGTGTTTGGTTGTCTTTTTGCAGCAAGTTGAGTAACTTGCGGTCGACTTTATCTAGACTAAGAAATTTGGGCATGATTTGGGCATGAACGCGACAAATTAACGATGATAGGAGAGTTAGCGAGTAAATCTGTACGCGCAGTTCGCGCCGCACATAAAATTACGGTGATGACTCAATACTCAATGAAAAACTGTAATTATCTCTATAACGAAGTTGAAATTTCAAAGTACTCCACCCTATTTTTATGTCAGTCACTAGGGTTTAATCGGAAATCCAGTGGTGTCCGTTGCCGAACAAAAGTCGCTGGATTCCCGCTAAAAACATGCGGGAAAGACGGCTTATATAGGGGACTGAATAATTACGAAAAACTTTAAGAAATTCAACTGCATTTACCGCAGAGGCGCAGCAGACACAGAGAAAATTTAAGACACTCCCCCGCACAGGCTGTACCTCCGCGCTGAATTAAACGTTGATTATACGTAATTATTCAGCCTTCTATTAAGTCGTCATTCCCGCATGCTTTTAGCGGGAATCCAGTATTTAATATCACTGCACGAAGTGCAGCAAATTAAGTGCTGTACATTTGCTGTTCTGGATTCCCGATAAAATCATTCGGGAATGACGGACACGACGGGCTAAAAAATTGGGATTAAGCTCTGATAAAGCCTATTTAAGCGACAAAACCCACTTCACCAAAAGTTTGGCTTCGGCGTCGTTCACTTGAGTGTTGGCTGGCATCGGCATAGTTCCCCAAGTACCACTTCCACCTTTCATGACCTTGGTGACCAATTTTGCTTCCGCTGTTTTATCGCCAGCATATTTTTTGGCGACGTCCTTAAACGCTGGGCCAACTAATTTACTATCCACTGTATGACACGCCATGCAATTTTTTGCTTTTGCCAAATCGGCATTGGCCGTGGCTATGTTTGAAAGTGTCAGGGCCAAAATCGTTACACCCAAAGTACGCATGGTCAGGGCTATATTCATCTTCTACTCCTCAAGAAATTAATCTGCATATTTTACCGCTTTTATTCCTTACTGAAGCTGACAATTGACCAATTTATCAATTAGCCCTATGATGAACTCAATATTCAACCTCGTTCATTGCGTATTCATTTACCCCACTACCATCGCGACCCTATGTTCTTTATCATCTTAATTGCCCTCCTCTGTATTCTCAAATATTTTGAAGTCAGCTTTATGTCCGACATTTCTTGGTGGTGGATATCCGGCTTAGCCCTCTTGGTATTTATCTGGTTCGAATTTATAGAACGTATGCTCGGTCTAGACAAGCGTCCAGACGATATGCACCACAAAAAAATGCATACAGCGCGGATGAAACGCAATAAAGAGGAAAACAAAAAACGTTAAAAATTCGTCCGACATTCACCAAAAAAATCATCCAATACAAATAATTTACACTAAAAAATATGCTTCAACACCCTAACTTTGATCCGGTCGCTTTCACTGTATTTGGCTGGCCTATTCATTGGTACGGCATTATGTACCTCATCGCTTTTGCCCAATTTATTTTACTTGGTCGTTACCGGCTGGGGAAACAACATGTCGCGGCGCTGGGTTGGACCAAAGAACATATTGAGGACATGCTCTTCTACGGTGTACTTGGGGTCGTCTTAGGTGGACGTCTTGGGGAAATTTTATTTTATCAGCAGCAATTACTGTTAGACCCAATACAAATCCTTATGGTGTGGAAAGGCGGCATGTCCTTTCATGGTGGCTTTATTGGCGTCTTGATCGCCATGTTCTTATGGTCGCGCAAAGCCAAAATGCCCTTAGTGTATGTCTATGATTTTATCGCGCCTTTAGTACCCTTAGGCTATGCGGCGGGACGCTTTGGCAACTTCATCAATCACGAGTTACCTGGTCGCGTCGCAGCCGCTGATTTACCTTGGGCGATGCAGTGGCCTGGCCTTACTTACCCTGTACATCCATCACCTCTCTACCAATTATTGGTCGACGGCATACTCGTTTTTTGCATATTATGGTGGTTTGCACGTAAGAGTAGACCGACACTGGCGGTTGGCGCGCTGTATGTGATGCTCTATGGATGTGCACGAACTTTTACCGAATTTTTTCGCACGCCTGACTATGAAGTCAACTTCCTCGGCCTCACCATCTCAGCCGGGCAAATGCTTTCTATACCTATGATCGTCGCGGGCGCGATTCTTTTGTGGCTGGCCTATCAAAATAAATTTGCCGTTACCGCGCGTATCCCATCCACTCCAAGCACTCCAAACTCAACGGCGCAGCTAAAAAGGAAAAAAAACCATGGCTAGCATACAGTGTGAGATCGAAGGTCAAATCGCCTTCATTACCATTTCCAACCCAGGCAAACTCAACGCCATTAACATGGAAATGTGGAATACCCTAGCTCAGCATTTTTTAGAACTAAACCAAAACCCAGAACTACGCTGCATCATCTTACGCGGAGCAAATAATAATTTTGCTGCTGGTGCCGATGTTCAAGAATTTGCAACTGTTAGGAATACCTTGGCAGATGGCATGCGCTATCACAATCAAACCATTGCCGCGACCCTCAAGGCCATCAACGAGTGCATGCATCCTGTCATTGCCGCCATTGAAGGTGTATGCGTCGGTGGTGGTTTAGAAATTGCCATATCCTGTGACATAAGGATTGCCTCACCCACTTCTCGCTTTGGAATTCCCATTAATAAGTTGGGTTTTCCCCTTGCACCTAAAGAATTGCAAAGCCTGCTCACCATGGTGGGCAAAGCGGCTGCCTCTGAGATTTTATTGGAGGGAAGGATACTCAACGCCATAGAAGCTAAGCAAAAAGGCTTAGTACAACGCCTGTCCGACGATGTCCCCACTGAGGCCTTAGAGACCGCCAAGCGCATTGCTCAGGGTGCACCACTCGCGGCACGCCTAAATAAAAAATTCATTCGCCGTTTAAGTTTTGTTCCAGAACGCTTAAATGATGAAGAGCAATTAGAGGCCTTTTCTTTCTTGGAAACCCAGGATTATCAGGAAGGCGTATTAGGCTTTTTAGCCAAGAAAATCCCCATTTTCAATGGGACATAATCCCAACTGAATCGCCACATTAGTGCCATATGAATATAAGTAGCAACCACAATTTATACGCACTCTTAGTAGCGCATTTTCCGGCCGACCGCGATGGCTGCTGCATAGAGACTGAAGATGGGCTGTTCTATTCTTGGCACGATATAGAACAGGCTAGTGCCAAGATCGCCAATTTACTTGCCAGCCTTAATTTGCAACGCGGCGCAAGAATTGCGATACAAGTTCCAAAATCTGCCGAGGCGGTCATTCTCTATTTAGCGTCCTTAAGATCTGGCGCTGTGTTCGTGCCCCTTAATACGGCTTATCAGGCCGCAGAAATACGCTATTTTTTGCAAGATGCAGAACCAGAAGTGGTCATTTGCTCTCCGCAAAATCTTGAGTGGGTATCGCAAATCGCCACTCAAGTGGGCTGCAAACATATCTTCACGCTGAGCGAACAGCGCAGTGGGAGTTTGCTCGATCGCGCTTCGGATATGTCATCGCAGTTTGATACGGTCGTTTCTACACCAGATGAGCTCGCCGCTATTTTATACACTTCAGGAACAACTGGCCGTAGCAAGGGAGCGATGCTCAGTC
>JAIELM010000086.1 GCA_019752975.1 Undibacterium sp.
CGGACTCTCACGGTATTCGTTTTGATTTGGTCGATGAGCAGGGTGTGTCTGACTCAAGCCATTTTGTCGGTACCGGATCTAATGATTTGAACCAACACATTCCGCCAATCGATGGTGCCTTGCAAGAGTGGGCTGATACGCTAGGTGTAGTTTGGGTATCTTACAACACTCGTCTGAGCATAGTTACTGAACAAAAAGGTTTTAGGGTACGCGTTTCTACCGATAGTAAGCATTTTTATGCTGAGGCAAATAGGCATGTGCGACTCGCTGGAATATACATAGTGGGTATGCTGTTATTTGGCTTGTGTATGGCTAGGATCGTCGCTCAATGGATGATTGTGCGGCCCATTGATCATTTGGTTGAAGTGGTAACCAAATTTGGTTTGGGCGATTTCTCTGCCCGTGTCGGTGCGCCGTATTCAAATACTGAAATTGGACTTTTAGGACGTGTCTTCGATGCAATGGCATCCTACGCAAGCATCCAAGCGACGGAGCAAAATGAGAAAAATATCTCTATGGATTTACAGGTTGCTTTACGTACCAAGGAATTATTCGACGAGAAGCTTCGTTTGGTTTTGGCTTTAGAAGGAGGGCAACTTGGGTTTTGGGATAAGAATCTTCTCACTGAGGAAATGATATCGAGTCAATTGCATGCGCAGATGTTTGGATACGATGTATTGCCGCCTCAATGGAATATGGATCTGTTTTTGGAACATGTTTATATGGAAGATAGGGAAAGGGTGAAAGCCACCTATTTTCATGCGATACAGAATGGCCAGTACTACGATGAATTCCGAGTTTTATGGGCAGATGGCAGCGTACATTGGTTAAAAAATGTTGGGCAGGTCATCTATGATGAACGCAAAGCGGTGCGTATGATTGGTGTGATTTCGGATATTACCTTCAGAAAAAATAGCGAGACAACGTTAGCAGCTAGCGAACAGCGATTCCGCGCGATCTTAGAGGCGTCGGCCGATGGTGTTGTGATTTGTGATCCTAAAGGCAAAATAATTTTGGTTAATGAACAAGCTGAACGCTTGTTTTTATATCAAAGAGAGGTGTTAATCGGGCAGGTCGTAGAAAATTTGGTGCCGCAGCGTCTTCAGCAACAGCATCTACAAAATCGCCATCAATACGGGCTGTCATCAAAACCTCAGCTCATAACAGGTGCAGTGTCTATGATGTGCCTGCGTGCTGATGGAGATGAATTTGCGGCAGATATTATTTTTACGCCGGTAGTGTTAGATGGGCGAGAAGTCACCATTGTCTCAATACGCGACGTCACGATCAGAGTTCGTAATGAAAATGAATTAGCTCGTACTAATCGCACGCTGCGTGTTCTGTCGCGTTGTAATGAAATTTTGGTGCGTGCAGAGAATGAAACTCATCTACTACAGTCAATCTGCGAAACACTTGTTGCGGTCGGTGGTTACCAATTTTGCTGGATAGGATTACAGATACGAATTAATAGCTCAACATTAAAAGTCGCATCGACTAAGGGCGGCAATGATATTGAACTGACACACGGCGAAATTCTCTGGGTTGAGACCGAAGGAAGTGTCAGTGCGATTGCAAGAGCAATCAATAGTGGTGAAGTGCTGGTTAGTAATAAACAAGACGATCCCGACGTATTTCAGTTTTGGCACAGTTATTTTGACTTGGAAAAGCTTAGCTCGCTGATTATCCTCCCTCTTGGTAATAAGGGGGCTTCGTTGGGAGCGCTAGTACTGTACGCTGATCATGAGCATAAGTTTGATCCGCCAGAAATTGGTCTCTTGAAAGAGTTGGCAGCGGATGTAGGATACGGTTTGTCGAGCTTGAGAGACAAAACCGAACGCGATCATTATTTAAGAAAATCACATTATCAGGAAAATTTTGATGCATTGACTGGACTAGCGAATCGACACTTATTTTTAGATCGTCTTGGTCAAGCAATGCAGAACGAAATACGCAATGAAAAAATGATCGCGATTCTGCAGTTTAGTCTAGATCGCTTTCAGCTGATTGCGGGTAGTTTTGGAGAAACCTGTTCGGATCAAATATTGAAAGTCGTATCGGAGCGTCTAATTCAATTGCTGCCCGAAGGGGATACTATCGCTCGCTTTGCTCCATTTGAATTCGCTATCATTCTCTGCAATCTCAAAGCGGTCGATGACACCCTAGTAGTCATTCATAAAATAATGAATTCCATCGGTTCTGCTATCCCAATTGAGAATAGTAGTCACTACTTAACTGCCAGCATGGGTATTAGCGTTTTCCCGAAAGATTCGTCTAGCAGTGAATTACTTACACAGTATGCCAATATTGCGATGCACAGCGCTCAAAAGTTGGGTGGAAACACCTATCAGTTTTACGCGGTAGAACTCAACGAGCAGATTGCCAAGCGTTTGTTGCACGAGACCGCGATGCGTAAGGCTTTAGAGCTTGATCAATTTGAAGTATATTTCCAACCTAAAGTCAGTCTAAAGACTGGAGAGATTACCGGAGCTGAGGCAGTCATTCGATGGTTTCATCCTGAGCTGGGGAACATTCCTTCATCTGAATTTATTTCGTTGGCTGAAGATACCGGTTTGATTATCGAAATTGGACGTTGGACGTTGATCAATACCTGCCAACAAATGCGCAGCTGGCTGGATCTGGGGATTGAAATACCACCAGTATCCATCAATCTTTCGACGCGACAGTTTACAGATGAAATGCTGCCGCAAACAATTAAAACTATTTTAGAGAAATATGCTATCGATCCCGCCTTGATCGTATTGGAAGTAACTGAAGGTACGGCCATGGTAAATTTGGAAAAAGGAATTTTGGCATTGAAGGCAATGAAATCGATAGGTATCAAGCTTTCTATCGACGATTTCGGGACTGGATATTCATCCCTTGCCAATTTAAAACGCCTACCTCTGGATCAATTAAAAATCGATCGAGCTTTTGTCAAAGACATTACCATCGATCTCGATGCCCGAGCTATTTGTTTGGCGATTATTGGTCTCGCACATACCTTAAAGTTGACTGCAGTCGCTGAAGGCGTGGAGACAGAAGCGCAAATGCATATACTACGTCGACATCATTGTGATGAACTACAGGGATATTTTTTTAGTCCGCCCATTTGTGGTGACGAGTTCAAATTATTTTTACAGTCCCAAAAAACCTTAGATCTCAATAACGTTGACGTAGTAAGACAGCCGACTCTTTTATTGGTAGATGATGAGCAAAATATTGTGTCAGCCTTAAAGCGACTTCTACGTCGTGACGAATATCAAATTTTGACAGCAAATAGTGGTGCTGAAGGATTGGATCTTTTGGCTAACAATACAGTCGATGTGATTATGTCGGATCAGCGTATGCCAGGCATGATGGGAGCCGACTTCTTGCGTCGAGCTAAAGAGCTTTACCCACAAACTGTTCGCATCATGTTGTCTGGTTACACGGAGCTACAGTCGGTGACAGACGCTGTCAATGAAGGGGCGATATATAAATTTTTGACCAAACCTTGGGAAGACGAGTTATTGCGTGTTCATGTTCAAGAAGCCTTCAAACTTAAAAGTATCTTCGATGAAAACCAAAATTTGAGTGAGGCTATTTTGGTGGCAAATACCGAGATGGCGGTAACCAATCGTAAAATGGAAGAGATGCTGCTTCAGAAAACAGAACAAATAGCAAGAGTGGAGACCAGTCTTGCTATTGTCAGAGAGGTGGTGCATAGAATTGCGTATCCTGTGATTGGTTTGGACGATGAAGGTTTAATTGTTTTTGTAAATAAGGCTTCAGAAGAATTGTTTGTTGGCCTGGTTCTGCTTGGTGAAGAACTGGCTCAAATCTCCAAGGAATTATTTCTGTGCGTGGATAGTCGTCCTATTGGATCAAAGAGTGTAGAACTTGAAATTCGCGGGAAAACATACCAGATTTTTATTCATGCGATGGGCAGTGATTTTTGTTTGAATCAATATGGACATCTACTTATTTTTGAACAACTTGAAACGACGCAGTATTGAGGAGTGAATTTTAGGAGCATCGCTTGAGTGGTAAAAAATATTTTTAAGTGAGCTAATATAGGGGCGCGTATGAGTGAGGATTCTGGGGCAGTGGAAGCACTTGTAGAGCAGATGCCGACTTTGCTATTTGTTGATGACGAGCCGAATATCCTGATGGCCTTACGTCGTTTATTTCGAGCTAAAGGGTATCGTATATTGACTGCGGAGAGTGGTGCCTTGGGACTTGAAATTTTAAGCAAAGAGCATGTTGATTTGATCGTTTCTGACATGCGTATGCCGGTGATGGATGGGGCACGGTTTTTGGAACAAGTGCGACAAAAATGGCCACATACAATACGCTTGCTACTGACAGGCTATTCTGATATCCAATCAATTTTAGATGCCATTAATCGCGGTGAAATTTATCGCTATATCACCAAACCTTGGGATGATAATGATATTGCCTTGGTTATCCAGCATGCGCTAGAAAGACAAGCGTTAGAAAAAGAGAAAAATCGGTTGGAGCAACTTTCGCGTGCGCAGAATGAACAACTTAAGCTACTTAACGCCAGCTTGGAAGCCAAAGTGGCAGCCCGTACTGCGGATCTAAACAAGGAACGCGAATCTGTTTTGGTGGCCAATGAAAAACTTAAAGTCAATTTCATTACCTCTATAAAAGTTTTTTCAAGTTTGATTGAGATGCGAGGTGGTAATCTTTCGGGGCATTCGCGCCGCGTTGCGGATCTAGCTCGAAAATTGGCCATAAAGCTCG
>JAIELM010000132.1 GCA_019752975.1 Undibacterium sp.
CGCGAACTGGAAACGAAGTATGATTTGCGCAATTTTGTCTGGCAAGACCCCGCTACTGAGCGTGTATTAGGTATGGCATGTCAGGTGGCAAAATCGGATGTCTCGATTTTAATCACGGGGCCAAATGGTGCAGGTAAAGAACGAATTGCCGAGATCGTGCAAGCTAATTCTAAAGTCAAAGATGGCCCATTCGTGGTACTCAATTGCGGCGCGATTCCTGCAGAACTCATTGAGGCGGAATTATTTGGTGCTGAAGCGGGTGCTTACACAGGTGCTACTAAAGCACGTGAGGGCAAGTTTGAAGCGGCCGATGGCGGGACTTTATTTTTAGATGAAATCGGGAATTTACCTTTAGCGGGACAAATTAAATTATTACGTGTATTAGAAACGGGGCGCTTCGAGCGTTTGGGCTCCAACAAAGAACGTCAAGTCAAAGTGCGGGTGATGAGCGCAACTAATGCGGACTTGCCAGTCATGATCAAATTGGGGCAGTTTAGAGAAGATTTGTTTTATAGATTGAACGTAATACAGCTTAACTTACCAGCATTAGCAGAACGCCCTGATGATATTTTGCCACTCGCGAAAGAATTTTTGGAGGAGGGTAAGAGCTTAAGTGCGAGCGCACAAACGAGTTTGCTTGCGCATACTTGGCCGGGCAATGTTCGTGAATTGAAAAACGTGATGCAAAGAGCTTGTCTATTGGCGAGTGCAGATGAAATTAAGGCGGAAGATTTGGGTTTGCCAATGACGTCTACTTCTACAAGCGCTAGCGATGCGGAGCCGGATCGAGAAGCGATAGAACTAGCATTGAGTAAGGCGCGCGGTTTGGTGGCGCAAGCTGCGGCAGATTTAGGTTTGAGTCGTCAAGCTTTGTATCGACGCATGGAACGCCTCAATATCTCGCGCTCCTGAGTTCCTCTTTGTTTCTTTCTTATTCTCCTTTGATCAGTCACTTTGAGAATATTTCGCAAAGTCGTCGATCGAAGCCATAATCACGTGATCGCACCTCACATTTTTTTGCTATGAACCTGCCTCCTAACAATACCACCAACCAACTCAACAAAGAAGCCCATCCAGTTGATCTCGGTAATACTGGCGGAGTGAACAACGCGCCTACCGATGCGCCATTCCGTGGTCGGCGGGTATCGTTGGCGGCACGTATATCCTTGACGTTCATCACGATATTGGGTCTCGCATTAAGCTGTGCGGCGATTCTGGATTACTTCTTTCCAAACGACCGCATGTTGATTGCTGGCGCTAGCTTATTGATTTTTATTCCTATAGCGATCATGTCGGTGCGTGCACAATTACGTCCTATTTTGGAATTGTTTCGGGCGATGAGTGGTACCGTACTTAGCTATCAAGACAGAGATTTTTCATTTGGCTTAAATTGGCGGCGTAATGATGAGTTGGCTGATTTGGTGGATGCTCACAATGACCTTGGTCATGTGTTACGCGAACAGCGCCTTGATCTGGTCCAACGCGAATTACTGCTCGATAGCATGTTGCAGAATACGCCGGTGGCGATGCTGTTAGTGGGTTTGCGCGGGCATATTGTTTTCGGAAACATCACTGCACGACAATTACTAAATAATGGCCGTAAGCTCGAAGGACTGACACTAGAAACGATTTTGCAGCAAGTTTCGTTTTCCCTACGAGAGGCGATGGAACATGGTGGCGATGGTCTCTTTACTGTGAATGCGAGTAAAAAAACGAGCTTAAATCACACCACTGAAGAGAGTGACCAAGATGAGATCTATCATTTGTCACGCCGAAGTTTTACCTTAAATGGCATTGAACATGCATTGTTCTTGATCCGTCATTTAACGGTGGAATTGCGACGTCAAGAAGTGCAAACTTGGAAGAAAGTAATACGCGTAATTAGTCATGAGTTAAATAACTCCCTTGCCCCGGTCGCTTCATTAGCGCGCTCTGCCAACGCCTTGATCACGCGGCAGCAGTACGAGCGTTTGCCTGAAATTTTGCGCACAATTGAGGAACGCGCCGTGCATTTGGAAGGGTTTATTAATGGTTATGCCCGCTTTGCTAAACTTCCTACGCCACGCCTAGAAAAAGTCGAGTGGCATAGTTTTATTAGTCGTTTACAGTCGCAAGTGGAGTTTCAATTATTAGGTCGCTTGCCCGACGAGAGCGTACAACTGGACATCGCCCAGATGGAGCAAGCGCTACTTAATTTGCTCAAAAATGCGCATGAATCTGGATCGCCTGCGGATAAGGTTTACCTTGAGGTGCGGCGCATGCATGATCTAGTGCGTATCGAAATTCGAGATGCTGGTAGTGGTATGAATGAAGACGTAATGTCCAACGCCTTAGTGCCTTTTTATTCGACCAAGCGCAACGGTACTGGCTTAGGATTGGCACTCACGCGCGAGATCGTAGAAGCCCATGGTGGACGTATTACTCTTCATAATGTGGAGCAGGGTGGATTGAGCGTCTGTTTAATCTTACCAAATTAGCGCGGCCGATGTGGTGGCCTATCTTTGCTTCCATATCATTAGGACATACGCAAAACAGACGCTGGCGTTGTTACTATCGCCGTTTGCTAAACTAAGGTACTAAGGTACTAAAGTAATGCCTTCGGCTCTACGTCTAGCCAGCGCAATTTTGCGTAAGTCCTAATCATTTCCTAAGTGAATGACTTTTCGTCATAATGACACTTTGCTCGTCATTATGTTGTTGTATTTGGTTTTCCCGTGATTTTTTGACGTCTATTGTCGGACATTAAATCAATTTATACTAGGCTTGCGTTGTTTGAGGTGTAAGGCCGATAGAGCTACCTCAGCAGCGTTTTTTTTATAAACCTAGGGAGACAAACACATGCAATATCCTTCACGTACTATCCTCGCTTCATTGATTGCACTCACATTAGCCAATGTTGCGCAAGCTGCAGATCAGGGGGCGGCTGAAAAGCTCACTTTTTTTACCGCCACTAAAGTCGGTACAGCGCAAGAAGTTTTGCGTCAAAATGCAAGCAAATATGGCTTACCTGCCAGTCTCGATAATCTGGTCTTGAGCAGAGTCCAAGAATCGCTACTGGGCAAACATTATTTTTATCAGCAAATGCTGCGCGGCTTACCTGTAGATCGTGCTGAAATAGTGGTCTCAATCGCGCATAATGGCGAGCTATTAAAAATCTTTAATCAGACAAAACCTATCACCGAGAAGATCGATGCAAATGCGGTTAATCAACTGTATGTGCAAAAAAATATTAGCGCGGAACTAGCCTTAGATAAAGCCTGGGCCAATATGAGAGTGCAACATGCTTTGGTTGCCGCGCCAAAAAACAATCTAGTCTGGGTAGTGACTGACGATGGCGTGCAATTGACCCATAAGGTGGATATTGCGGCGCAGATGCCGACTGGCGGTTTTGTTCAATATATTCATGCTCAAAACGGATCGGTGGTGGAATCGCGTTCCACTTCTATTCCGCGTATAGGAAAAAATGGTGATCGCACTTTGGAAGCGCGCGCATTGACCACTGGTTCTACTTTGAATCGTCAGGGCGCGATGTTTGATCTCAATGCCAAAGGTTTGGCGGCTACTACGAGTTCGACCGATACTCGAAGTCTTTTGGCTACCGTAGCTTCGGGAATAAATGGTAGTGGTTTGGTGTTTGATCCTGATCCGCGGACCGTGTTAAAAAACGATGCGCTTACCGATAGCTCTCCTGCTTCTGCTTTCGATGCCGCGTACTCGACCAAAGTTTTACGTGATTTAACCGTGACTTCAGGTGTCTATAAACTCACCGGCCCCTATGTCAATATCAAAGAAATTGAAAGTCCAGTAACCGCGCCAAGCACCACGACTAACGGTGTATGGACCGCCAAGCGCGGTAATAATGCCTTTGATGACACTAATGTTTATTTTCATCTAGATCAGAATCAACGTTATATCCAATCGCTAGGTTTTACCGGAACCAAATCGATACTTAATCGCGCTATTGATGTTGATACCAACGGTGTGAGTGGTGATGATAATTCGCATTACAGCGGTGGCGGCAGTGGTTACCTTGCCTTTGGTCATGGCTGCGTGAATGATAGCGAAGATGTAGACGTGATTTTGCATGAATATGGTCATGCGATCCACTACGCGATTAATTCTAGTTGGAGTGGCGCTGACACTGGTGGTATGGGCGAAGGCTTTGGCGATTATTGGGCTGCTTCTTACTCCTATAGTACCGCCAACGGTCTGACCTATCATCCAGAATGGGCTTTCTCTTGGGACGGACATGGCGCTTGTTGGGCTGGACGTATGCTGAACCGCACCGATGCTAAATACAATGCGGCCAAGGTGTACGGAGCTCATCAAGGGGTGACTGAAGGTGGAGTAAGTTTCCAGTCAGATGAATTGTGGTCGGCTCCATTAACACAATCTTTGATCGCTTTGATGGCAGCGGGTAAGCCGCGTGAGAACGTGGATAAGATTATTTTGGAAGCGCATTTTGGTCTTGGTGCGAATGTGACTATGCCGGTGATGGCGAATGCTATCGTCAATACCGCACATAATTTATTTCCTGCCGATGCGACTTATGAAAATACGTTTAAAGCAAAATTTCAGGCGCAAAATATTTTGTCCGGTGTCGTCATACCACCAGGTCCTGTGATCAACGAGACGGAAAGTAATAACACCACGGCGACCGCCAATGCGATCGTGACTAGCAACACCACGGCCAATGGCAGTATGAGCGCCAGCACTGATGTAGATTATTTTAGCGTCAGTAT
>JAIELM010000368.1 GCA_019752975.1 Undibacterium sp.
AAGTCCTAGTAAGATCAAGTCTATCCAGTAGGTGTAGTATCCGCGCCAGCCGTGCGCCTAATGGAAAATCTAGGTTTAACATTGGCACAAAAACCGCTGCAATTGCGACATTGAACATGGTAAGCATAAGCGATATCCTACCGGCAAGCCACTCTCCAGATCAATAGGGACTAAGGAACCGCGCAACAAGCCGCCGTCACCCCCACCGTATTCAACCATACATTTGTCATCACAATTCGCGCCACACAATTTAAATCCAAAATACAGACTATTGATCGAGAGGTTTTCGGATGGCACAAATCGTAACATCGCCTGATAATTTGATTGCTTCAAAGGCGAGTCATTGACATTTTCCATTCACACGGGAATTGCAGTCGCGCGACCGGTAGACGCATCAGCATTCGTCTTTTTAATACGCATATTTTTATATTTCCTGATCTTCTTCACGAAATCTGATCGGGAGAAAAAACGAAGAAGCCCCTCGTCTTTCTCTAAATATCTACGTCAATCTCAGGACCAATATGGCGAGCGATTTTGGTTTGATTTCATCTAGTCCCAAATGGATACGGTTGATCTATTTAACGGTACTACCATAGCCATCCGCCGTGATCTCCAACTCAGTTACTTCGCCATATTTCTTGGCTATATCGCGAATCGCCTCAGCTTTGCCAATCAAGACCATTTGCAATTTATCGCGTGGGAAGTGTTTGTCGACTAAGCGTTTGGCTTTTTCTGGCGTCAGGCTATCCACTTCGCTCATAAAATTGTCTATCTGTTCGCGTCCTACTTTGGAAATGAACATGTCGCCCAATAAGCCCGCCAATTGTTGGTTGGTTTCAAAATTTGGCGGATATTGTCCCTTAACATAGGCCTTGGCTGATGCTAAGGTTTTTGCATCAATGCCCTTGTCCCATAAACGTTGGTAAGTTTTTGTGGCCAAGGCCAAAGTCGCCTCAGTTTTAGCGGTCGCGGTAAAACTAGAAACCGCGAAACTCCCCGCATTCGAAAACGTAGTGAAGTAACTATTCGCACCATAAGTGAGACCGGAATTGATGCGCAATTCATCATTCAACCATGAGGTAAAACGTCCACCCAAAATAGTGTTAATGACTTTAAGTGCGACGAAATCAGGATCGCTACGCGCGATACCGGCTCCACCAAAAACAAAAGTGGTTTCCCCGGCATCGGCTTTATTCACAAGCCAGACTCGCGCCTTCTCCGCCACCACTTTTCCGGTCGCTTGCGCATTGGGAAGTGTGCTATTGATTTTCCAAGCGCCGAATAGACTTTCCAATTGCGAGCGCATTTCACTCGATTTAAAATCACCAACAACAATCAATGCGGTGTTTTCAGGACGATAAAAGCTTTGGTAAAAATGTTCCACATCGCTTCTTTGTAAATTGCCCACGCTAGCAACGCTGCCTTCAGTCGCATTCGCATAACTACCGCTAGCAAATAGCATGCTACGGTAATAGTTAGTCAGTACATTGCGTGGACTCTCTTTCGCTTGCTTTAATCCATCCACCGAACGCGCACGCAACTTGGCAAATTCAACAGCGTCAAAACTAGGATGTAACAGTACTTCTGCAAATAAGGGCAAAAATTCCGCACTGTCTTTTGACGCCATATCTAAGTTCAGTGAACTCGCTTCCAAACCGGCTCCACTACTTAAACGCGCACCACGAAAATCAAAGCTTTGGTCTATCGTTTTTTTATCGTGCGAACTAGTCCCCAATAGCAGAGCGTCTGCGCTCAAGCCAGCTAATCCAGCCTGTGCTCCATCACTCACGGCACCAACTTTGAGCACCGCGCGCACATTGACTAAAGGTACGTCGTGGCGCTCCATCAGATACAGGGTTAGACCATTACTCAGTTGAGTGACTTCGAAAGCTGGCAGTCGAAAATCACCTGCAGTCGCACAAGTCGACATCAATGCACTAAGAACCAAGCCGAATACTGAGTTGAACATCATCGCGCTCATAGAAAATTTCATGGAAAATTTTAATCGCATGGTATTACTCCTGTTTGGCGGCGAGAACACCGACCGTACGTTGAGACTGTTGGAAATATTTTGCAGCGACCCGAACGATGTCTGCGCTACTCACTTTGCTAAATTCGGCTGGCGCATCGAAGACTTTTTTATAGTCGCCAAAAAACACTTCATACTCACCAAGTTGTGCGGCCTTGCCATTGATGGTCTCTTGCTCACGATAGAAATTAAGCAGTTTCTTATTTTTTATTTTCTGTAGTTCGTCCTCAGGTACACCGTCTTTGATGAGCACATCGATGGTAGCAAGTAGAGCGCTTTCTAATTTCGCCGCGGAGACTTTATTGGCCGCCACCGCAAAGAAATCAAACAAAGCTGGATCAAAGGATTTACCGTGCGAAGCACTCACAGAAGTCGCAATTCCTTGATCGACTAGCGCACGATACAGACGTGAGGTTTTACCGCCACTCAAGACACTGGCCAAGACATTCAACGCATAGTAATCGGGATGACTGGTGGCCGGAATTTTATAGCTGACCATAAGATTGACGCTGGTAGCCGATTCTTTTTGTATGAAAACACGACGCTCACCTTTTTGCTCTGGCTCTACTGTTCTCACTGCCGGCGGCAGAGCGCGTTTTGGCATAGAGGAAAAATATTTTTGTGCCAGCGTTTTGACTTGATCAGACTTTACGTCACCAACAATCACAGCCACGGCATTATTGGGCGAATAGTACACATTAAAATACCGCTCTAAATCTCCCTGTGTCCACGCCTTGATATCCGACTCATGCCCAATGGTCGGGATGGCATAAGTATGCGCAGTAAAGGCGGCAGCATACACTGCACCGTACAGAGCGTTGGCATTGGAATTTTCTAAGCCTGTACTACGCTCAGACAAAACTACGCCGCGCTCGCTTTCCACCATTTTTTTGTCTATCGTGAGATGCGCAATTCTGTCACTTTCCAAATCAAAAATAAGTGGCAATGCGTTCGCTGGAAACCAGTCTTGATACACCGTCGTGTCATTATTGGTATAGGCATTATTCGCTCCACCATTGGCTTCCATTACCCGATCAAACTGTTTTGGTCCGTATTTTTTTGCACCATTAAACATCATGTGTTCAAAAAAATGCGACAAGCCAGTAATCCCCGGCACCTCATTACGCGAGCCAACTTTCCAATAGGTATACATGTTCGCGTTAGGGATGGTGGTGTTCTCCAACACCAAAAATTTCATCCCGTTGGCGAGCGTAAAACTCTTCACCTGCTCAACATCCAAAGCCTGCGCAGAACTGGCACTTGCGCATAGCAAGACTGCCGCAGTTACCAAGGTTTTCCATTTCATTGTTATTTTCCTCTAGTAGATTTCATCCAAGATTTAGAATGGTGTGCCAGTATATTTTCGACACTTAATATTGTCCACATTTATTCTCAATAGGAATTACCCAAAATTGCGGCTGTGATGGTGCATTTATTTTTGCATTCTAACGAGGTATAAAAAACCTGAGGTGCTGGGAAATACTCCGGTGCAGAAGTGAGTCATCGCGCAGGCGAACAACTTACTGTCCCCCGCACTTGACCAAAAACGATGACTCAGTGCTATATCAATTTCGCCCCGCCATCACTCCACCATCAACATCCCACACCGCGCCAGTGACCCAGGCCGCTTGATCGCTGAGTAAATAAACGATCACGCTTGCTACATCGTGCGCTTGACCAATTCGACCAATTGGATGAAAACAATCGAAACTGGCTAAAGTCTCATCGACTTTATCGGCGTCGATAAAGCTGGCATAAATCGGCGTCTTAACGACTGCGGGAGAAACTGCATTCACGCGAATATGGTGTTCGGCTAACTCCATCGCCAAATGCTGGGTCAAGGAATGCAAACCCGCTTTTGCCATGGAATAGGCTGCTGAAGGTGTCGCTTTTATTGCTTGTTTTGCCCACATCGAACCGATATTGACAATCGCGCCACCACCGTGCTTGATCATGTTTTTTGCCACGGCTTGGGTGATGAAAAAGCTCGCTTCATTTAAAGCGAGGTAAGCACGATAGTCCTTGAGTTGATGCTCTAGGAAGGCGAGTGGCTTAAAAGTACCGGCGGCGTTAAGCAGATATTGAATCGGAGTTTTCTCATTTTCAATTTGCTCGATTAAGCGATCAAGATCGGCTTGATGTGTTAAATTAGCTTGCACCAAAGTGATGGAGACATTTTTTGCGAGCTTACTGAGTTTTTCCTTTGCTGCATCTAGTTTGTTTAGCTGGCTACCAACCAAAATAAGCGATGTCCCATTTTGCACCAATAGCTCGGCGGTTGCGAGCCCCATTCCACTTGAACCACCGATGATGAGTGCGGTACGTTTTGCTGATGTCATACATTTTCTCCAAACAAGTTATGATACGAAGAGCAAAGTATATGCAGCAAAACTTTCCTTTAACAGTAAGTACAATTTGGTCTCATAGGTACTTTTCGGTACATCTTCATGAATACAAAAGAAAAAATATTTACCAAAAAATCTCCATCAGAACGCGGTGCACGTATGGTTGAGGCAATTTACGGTTGCAAATGGTCGCTCACCGTATATCAGTTGCTACAACACGGTAAACACCGACCCGGTGAAATGGTGAAAAGTGTGGAAGGTTTGAGCACCAAGGTACTGAATGAATGCTTGCGAAAAAATGTGGAATTTGGGATTTTGCAGCGCAACACATTCCCAGAAATTCCACCACGAGTGGA
>JAIELM010000107.1 GCA_019752975.1 Undibacterium sp.
TTTTGAGTGTTAATGTATGGTTGGTACTGAGATCCCCGTATAAGGTAGAAGCTAAATTAGCCCCATCAAAAGCATAACCGTCCATTGCTGAATTGTCATAGGCGGGAACATGGATAGGTGAAATAATGTCTTGTGCTAGAGTACGACCCAAGGCCTCATGTAGATTACCTAACTCTGATCCTGTTAGCGGCGTAATGAATTGCTCAATGATGTCTTGTGCTTGTTTGACTGAGACTGTGTTGCTGCGAAAATTGGGTATAGATTGAGTAATTTTGCTGAGTGAATTCATGAATTTTATTTGTCGCTATATTCTTGTAGGTCGGCTAGGGTATTGATATTACGAAAGCTGGCGGCGTCCTCAAACAAAACCTCAACTACGCGTAAGCTAGCGTACCAATCACTGACTTTACGTCCGCCAGAGCTGAGGAAATTGTCGAGATGATTGTAAACTGAACAGTCCACCAATGAGAACACGGGTTGCGCCTGTATGCTGTTTACTCCTTCAATTATTTCCATTGTGGTCACTACCGCGACTTGTGCTGATTGTTCTTGAAGTGCGTAAGCCAAACGTTCAACCAAGTCAGTGGGAAGAAAAGGGGAATCACAGGGGGCGCTGACGAGGTAGGGAGTTTGACAATGACTGAGGCCGCTATGTAGACCAGCCAAAGGGCCGGCATAGCCAGGAAAGGCATCTGGAAAAACTTTCGCGTGGAACTTTGAGTAGGCTTCAGTATCTTGATTGGCGTTGATGATGATGCTGCCCACTTGCGGTGCGAGACGACTGAGAATATGCGCCACCAAAGGCTGTCCATTGAATTGTTGTAAGCCCTTATTGATTTGCCCCATGCGCATGCCACGACCGCCTGCGAGGATTAAGCCTGTGATTTCTTCCAGTAGGATCATAATTTAAAAAGAGGTCAATAGAGGAATTTAGGATGATGTTAGCCACCAATATAGGACATTTCCACCTTAGCTTTTGGTTCTGTTTGTAGCGTACGTAATTCTGAATAACGATCATCTCTATTTTGCCATACTTGTGCAATGCGATCGGTTAAAGCATGATCATCTTTACCCAGCTCTGGATCGCGTAAAAGTGTGCGCAAATCTGCTCCTGTCGCTGCAAATAAACACGTATACATTTTACCTTGAGTGGAAACGCGGGCGCGACTGCAATCTTGGCAAAAACTTTGACTTACACTGGAGATAAAACCGATTTCGCCATTGCCATCGGCATACTGCCAACGCTTGGCGGTTTCGCTGGCGTTATTGGCCGTCAGCGGTAGGAGTTGGAGTTTGGCTTGTTGTAGGCGCTGTAAAATTTCGGAGGAAGGAATGACCTGATCGAGTTTCCAGCCGTTTGAACAACCCACGTCCATATATTCTATAAAGCGAAGAATCGCTGAGCGTTCTTTGAAAAAACGCGCCATCGGGATGATCTCTTGATCGTTAACCCCTTTTTGTACCACCATATTGATTTTGATATTTTCAAAGCCCACCGCTTGTGCTGCCTGTATACCTCGTAAAACCTCAGCAACCGGAAAGTCCACATCATTCATACGTCTAAAAATCGTATCATCTAGTGCGTCGAGTGAGACAGTGATTCTATCCAATCCGGCGGCTTTTAAGACACTGGCCTTACGTGCTAATAGCGCGCCGTTGGTGGTCAGTGCTAGGGTTATTTTTTCGCCTTGTGGGCCTGTTAATTGACTTAGCTTGGCCACTAAGTCTTCTACATCTTTTCGTAATAAAGGTTCCCCTCCAGTCAAACGTATTTTGCGCACACCTAGTTCCACAAAGACTTTAGCTAGACGTAGGATTTCTTCAAAACTAAGTAACTCATGATGCGGTAAGAAAGCATAGTTTTTGTGAAAGACGTCCTTAGGCATGCAATAAGTACAGCGGAAATTGCAGCGATCCGTGATCGAGATACGTAAGTCTTGCAGGGGGCGATTGAGGCGGTCTCTTGGCTCACCTAGGCTGGCATCAAATGGTGCTGGTGGTGGGTTCGAGCTCGCTGGGAAAATCGGAATGGACTTGGTCAACATGGCGAAGGCTTTGAATAGATTCTGATTCGTACAATACCACAAGAATGAAAAAAGCCCAGTCAAACTAGTTAACTGGGCTTAGATTCAGCGCAACTTTTGTACCTAGCTACGTTTTAGCGATTGCGCTAGGATTGCTTACTTACTGCTTACTTATCGCTTACTTATTGCTTCGTTTCCACCATCTTCAAAGGCTCGGTGGCGATAACAGCAACTTGTTTGCGTTCTCGACCTAAGCGTGGAGCTGGATTAGCTTGGCTTACCGCCGCTTGTGCAGCTTTGAGTTTGTTCGGATCGGTGCTGGCCAATATTAAACCTGCGCTGGCTAATACCTCGCCTAGGTCAGGTGCGGGAACAGCAACTACAATCGCGGGAGTTACCACTGTTGGTGCTGCTTCAGCTGGCACTGCTTCTGCCGGTATCAATGATGCTGGTGTCGTTGTAATGACTTCAACTACTTCACTAATCACTTCGGCGACAGCCGCCGTGCTTACTTCTGCTTGATGTGAAGCGGTAATCACTTCCGCTACGGCAGGTGTTGGTAGCGGCGATGCCAATTGAGTTGCCGACGGTGATTCTAACGGGGCCACCACATCAGCTACCTGTGGCGTAAAGTCCGCAACTGTTGCTGTTGCAGTCTCGCTATCGGTCGGCGTCGTCGTTTCAGAAATAACTACTGCTGCCGTTGCCGATAACAATATCGTATGCTCGGTTGTGGTCGGTTGGATCACCGGCATATCGACACTGACTTCCGGTGTACTTGCTTCTGCTGCTTCCACCGTCTCTGCCACGATTGCGGGTGCTAGATCAAAACTTGCTTGGATAGGCTTGCTGGCTTCAATCGGAGCGGCGTTGCTCATGAGATCAGCGACTGGAACAAACGCTGGGGTTTGATCGCGTTTGGATTCGCTATCAAATTCGTTGTTTTGTCCATCATTACTCTCATTTCCACTACGATCACGGCGATTGCGGTTGCGACCTCCGCGGCGGCGGCGACGACCTTCTTCGGCCTGTTGCTCGATATTGTCCAGCTCACTACTGACGGCAAGTTTACCCTCGATTTCTTTGGACTTATCTAGTCCTACTGGCGTTGCCGCGGTATTTTCTTCCAAATTGACTTCCAACTTAGTATCCAACTTGGTATCAAACTTAGCATCTAACTTTGTCTCCAACTTCGCGTCGGTATTGGAAATCACCTGCTCTTTGCGACTATCGTTCTCGCGTGCTTCACGCGCTTCACGTGGTGGGCGTGGCGGACGTGGTGTGCGGGTTACTTGTTCGCGACGGGCTTCTTGATTCTCCTTCTGACCGTCTTTTTGCCCTTGCGCTTCTTTTTCTTCGCGTGGTGGACGTGGTGTTTTTGGTGGACGGGTAGCTGGTGCGGTTTCTGCGACTAGCTTAGCTGGCGCTTCTTTTTCAGTGCGGTTGCTGTTAGCAGTTGCTGGACGATCTTCACGTTCGCCTTCATTGCGAGTACCGCGACCATTCTTGCCGCGATTACGTTGACGGTTTTTGTCGCCATTACGGTCATGATGACGTGGGTTTTTCGGTTTTTCTTCAATCACTGGGGTACTGTTTTCGCTAGAACCAAACAGCGAGCTGAAAAACTTAATGATGCCTGAGAATAGTCCGCCGGACGCCGCCACACCGCTTGCCGCTACTGGTGCCGCCTTACGTTCTACAATTGGTGCAGTATCAGGTGTGATGCTCTTCACCATGGCTTCTTGACGTGGTTTGATATCGTCTTTTTGGCGTTTGCTGTAGCCAATGTCAGTATCGGCTTGTTCCGCCATTGCATAGCTCACATGCGCTTCTTCTAAGCGTGGATCATCGCTCTTTAAACGGTCGAGTTTGTAGTGTGGCGTTTCCAAATGTTTGTTTGGAATTAAGATCGCTGTGACCCGGTGACGAGTTTCAATTTTGAGGATTTCACCGCGTTTTTCGTTCAACAAGAAGGCCGCAACATCAACTGGAACTTGGACGTGGATTGCCGCAGAATTTTCTTTCATTGCCTCTTCTTGGATGATGCGCAAGACTTGCAGAGCAGAAGATTCGGTGTCGCGGATGTGGCCAGTGCCATTACAGCGTGGGCAGGTGACGTGACTGCCTTCAGATAGGGAAGGGCGAAGGCGCTGGCGTGATAATTCCATTAGGCCAAAGCGGGAAATTTTACCCATTTGTACGCGAGCGCGGTCATAGCGCAAGGCGTCTTTTAAACGGGTCTCCACTTCGCGTTGGTTTTTGGCGTTTTCCATGTCGATAAAATCGATCACGATGAGACCACCTAAATCGCGCAAACGAAGTTGGCGTGCCACTTCTTCCGCGGCCTCACAGTTGGTGTTAAACGCGGTTGATTCAATATCTCCACCACGAGTAGAGCGGGCTGAGTTGACGTCTACCGAAACCAAGGCTTCGGTATGATCAATCACGATCGCGCCACCTGAAGGTAGCGGTACCGTGCGCGAATAGGCGGTTTCGATTTGGTGTTCGATTTGGAAGCGTGAGAACAAAGGCACGTCGTCGCTGTAGCGCTTCACTCTATGCACCATATCTGGCATAACGTGGCTCATGAACTGCTGGGCTTGCTCGTAAATGTCGTCAGTATCGATTAGGATTTCGCCGATATCCGGTTGGAAATAATCACGGATTGCGCGTATGACTAAAGACG
>JAIELM010000502.1 GCA_019752975.1 Undibacterium sp.
TTAACGTTATCAACACTTTACTTTACCGATATGAAAGACAGAAAAATTTGAAGACTTCGATGACGTTCTCAGTTGAGATCTCGATCGAAAAGAACGGAAGAAGATAAAATATTTTTCAAAAAATAAATGTATACTTTACCATGTTAATTCCCCTTTCAAGTTCTTCAGAAAATAATTCAACCATTAATATATTGGAAAAATCCTTTCTAGATTAAAATGAAGTTGCGCAAGGTGTTCCCTATTACCATTTTTATTGCGCTACTAAACTCCAATAAAAGAAGGTTCCAAAATGAAAAAAAAATTTCTTAAGCGCTCAGCCTTATCCATGGCGATAAGTTTGTGCTTTATTTCGAGCGCTATGGCTCAGAGCTCTGAAGGTACAATCTATGGGCACGTGTCGCCCAAAGCGCAAATTACCATTTCAAATATTGATACGGGTTCAACGCGCCAAATTCACGCAGAAGCGGATGGTAGTTATAAATTAGCAAAACTACAACCTGGCCGTTATTCAATTAGCTCTGGATCACAAACTAAAGACGCGATTGTGACGACTGGGACGGGTATTGAAGTATCATTCAACGACACGGCAACAGTCGTAGTCACAGGTTCACGTACACGTTCAGCAATTGATATGAGCAGTACCGAATCAAATTTGGTATTCACAGCATCTCAAATCCAGGCACTACCGATATCTCGTAGCACAACTGCGGTCTCACTGCTCGCTCCAGGGACGGTGCAAGGCTCTCCAGGTCTTGGAAGTCTAGCGTCAATTGGTGGCGCTTCTGTGGCAGAAAATGCCTATTACATCAACGGCTTTGATGTAACCAATATACGCAGTTTCACCTCTTATATTAATCTTCCATTTGAAGCGATCGCAGAACAACAAGTGAAGACTGGTGGCTATGGTGCACAATATGGCCGCTCACTTGGCGGGGTTATTTCAATGACCACAAAGAGTGGTACAAACACTTGGAAAGGTGGCGCCTCAATTTACTATAACCCATCGAGCTTGGCGAAAAAATCAAAAAATATAGTTGATTATGAGTTATACGGAAGTAGTAAAGTACCAACCCGCTATATAGATTTTGGGCATGACGGCACAAGTAATTCTTATAACGCCAATGCCTACTTAGGCGGTCCAATTATTAAAGACAAACTCTTTATTTTTGGATTGGTTTCTAATAATGCAAGTACATCCGATAGTTACGACAGACAAACAAGCACCCATGGTAATAGTAAAACACCTAGCGGCGTCATTAAATTAGACTTTGTGCCGTCAGCTGACCATCGTTTCGAACTTACTGGACTCTTCAATAAGAATGATCGTTATTCGGACATCTATACCAATGAAGTCATAGAAAACGAAGGAAAAGATAACGAAAAAACAATCCCGAATGAGTATTCCATAAAACATATAGGAGTAGCGGATCATCAAATCTTCGATTCAAACTCCAAAGCACTTATGGGTAAGTACACGGGATATATTTCCGATAATTTCAATATATCCGCACAACTAGGACAAGTAAAAAACATTCGTGAGATTAGAACAAATAAGAATACGCACGGCAGGGACTGTCCATGGGTATTAGATTACAAATTGGATCCCCTAGGTTGTTACGACCCGAACAACAACGGCTCCGAGCGGGATAAGAATTTTGTTCCTCGTGACTATGACCTGCGCAAGTCCGGCCGACTTGATCTTGAATATACTTGGAATGCTCATACTTTGCGTGCTGGATACGATGCTCAGAAATTCACAAGTGCGCAGGCTGGATCAATAGCCTCCAGTGGTGGAATTTATTATCGTTACTACAAAAGCGCCGACGGCTCAGTCAATAACGTCCCAAATGTTGTTAAACCAGGTGATGAATATGTTCGTGTGCGCTTGCAAGGAAGTAGCTCAGGTATTTTTGATGTGTTTAATATTGCTAAGTTTATAGAAGATAGTTGGCAGATAAATAAAAATGTATTAGTCAATACTGGCCTGCGCTGGGAGTCATTTGACAACAAAACAAATTCCGGCAAGAGTTTTGTAAAAGCTGAAAACTTACTTGCTCCTAGAATTGGTGCCGCATGGAATGTATTCGGTGATGGCGAAACCAAAGTATATGGTAATTTCGGACGCTACTATATACCAGTGGCAGCTAACACCAATATCCGTGCCACGCGTTCAGAATGGAACTTCCAACGCTTTTACACGTTCACCGGCAAAGACCCAAGAACTGCGGCCCCACTAGTTTTAGGACCAGAATATGGTGCAGCGCAACTTGTTGGAAGCATGGCAGAACCGGTAGCAGGTACAATAGCCGATACCAAATTGAAACCTATGTCGCAATTGGAATACATTGTAGGATTTCAACAAGCGATCTCCAAACAACTCTCTTTTGGTGTGAAATTTGATCATCGTAAAGTAACTGATGGGATGGACGATTTCTGTGGAACGACTGGTATTGGTCAATTCATGAAAGACAAGGGATACACTAAATTTAATCCAGCCAAGCTCGCTACCTGCGTGATCGTCAATCCTGGTCGGGATCTTAATTTGAACGTGGACGTCGCAAACGATGGTGTTCTGGTTCCTGTTACCATTCCCAATAGCTATATTCGTTTAGCCAAGTTTGAACGTACGTACAACGATCTCCAATTTACGTTGGATCGTCCTTTTGATGGTAAATGAGGAATGACGACTTCTTACACCTATTCACGCAGCAGAGGAACTTCTGAAGGATATGTGAGTTCAAATAATGACCAAACCGATCCTGGCGTTACCTCCGAGTTTGATTTTGGGTCGGGCAGTGACGGTAGTTATGGCCAAACGCCTAACGAACGCACGCATTCACTCAAGGTTTTCGGTACTTACAACGTTACTGATGTCTTTTCCATCGGTATGAATGCAAGTCTGGTGTCAGGTCGTCCAAAATCTTGCTTAGGCAATGTTCCCATTCCTGGTACCCCGAACGCCGCTTTTGATTACTATGGCGCTGATGGTACAACTAAGGGCGGTTCTGGTTCCTATGGCTATAGCTACTATTGCCTAAATGGTCAATTTGCTCCTGACACACGTAATCCGAGCAAAATGCTTGCGCAGAGTTCCTTGGTGCCTCGTGGTTCCGTAGGAAATTTACCATGGACAAAGAACTTCGACATTAGCTTAACCTACAAAATCCCAGTGGAAAAAAGCTTCGTAACGCTGTCTGCTACGATCTATAACCTCTTTAACTTTGACGCACCGCAAACCATAGATGAATTTAAAGATTACAGTATTGCAACACAGGCGGCAGGTCGCGTGAACCTAAACTACGGTTTACCAACTAGCTATCAGTCACCAAGATCAGCCCGTGTTTCAGCGCGTTATGATTTTTAATGCAAAATGTTGAAAAAGTAATTTAAGCAGTAAGTAATATTAAAAAGACCTGTCAGTTTATACTGGCAGGTCTTTTTTTTACCGTTAGTGCAGTCTACAAAATCGTCAATCCGAGGCCAACAACGAACCAGTATCAGGACGCACCCCACGCCATAAATAAAACGCTTCGGCAGCTTGTTCGACTAACATTCCCCATCCATCCCTGGTCTGCGCACCGTGCTGCCGGGCAAAGCTTAAGAACGGGGTAATATTTTCACTGTACATCATGTCGTAGGCTAAGCAATTTTTAGCAAACACGATGGCGGCTATAGGAGGCACTTGCTGTGCCAAGCTGGCGGCGGTGGCGTTGATGATGAGGTCAAATGGCTCGTCTAAAGCCTCCCAGCTACTCGCGCGCACAACCATGTCATGCGAATCAAGACCTTGCGCCAAATCGACTAGTTCTTCCGCTTTTGATAGGGTGCGATTAGCGATGACTAATTCACTTGGACGTTGCTCTAACAGAGGCAGTAAAGCTCCTCTCGCCGCGCCACCAGCGCCCATTAACAGAACTCTTTTACCTGTTATCTCGCAAGCAGCGTTAGTCACAATGTCGCGTACTAAGCCGGCTCCATCGGTATTATCACCAAGAATATATTCTGCATCAAAAAGCAAGGTATTGACTGCACCTGCAACGCTTGCGCGTGGCGTCAATTGCGTTGCCAAACTAAACGCTTGCAATTTAAACGGCACCGTAACATTGGCACCTTTGCCGCCACTGGTAATGAAATTCCGCACGCTAGCGGCAAAACCATCTAGAGGAGCCAACAAGGTTTCGTAGCTCAAATTCTGCTGCGTTTGTTGGGCAAATATGCGGTGAATTTGCGGCGACTTACTGTGCGCAATCGGATTACCTATCACCACATAATGATCTAAGGACAAACTCAATGGACACCGCCACGCATCTCTGTTTCTAGTTGCTGATCACGGGTAAATTTAAAGCGAGTGACAACGATCCAGATATCGTCCTTATCTTTTGAGCGCATATTACGTGGGAAATTACCAAACGGTGCGGCTTTTCTGACGATGCGTAATGCCGCTGCGTCTAGCGCCGCAATACCTGAACTTCTCTCCACTTTAGGGCCACCATTTTTTTCGTAAATCGTGCCGTCTTGGAAGATAGGAATGTAGACGATCACCTCGCCGTAGAGTTTTTTCCCATGTAGTTGTGGGAAATTGATGGTTCCCACATCTTCCACTTTTTTCTGTAGGGCTTTATAGTAAATCGCATGACCTACTGCTTGGGTACTGGGCGACAAAAAAGTCTTACGCGGCCTTTTGTTTTGATCTTCT
>JAIELM010000540.1 GCA_019752975.1 Undibacterium sp.
GGTCTATCGTCTGGTCTGTCGTCTGGTATAACATCTAGTTAATGCTTGGCAAAGCGCATAGTCTGCCATAAAGTCGGGCGAATAGGTGATTCGTACGTCAACGCTAAAGCAACATCGCAACGATGCAATTTTTAATCGAGATTTTCCATTAGGATTTTTGATGATGACGGATGCACTTTTCGAGACAGTTTTGCTGCGAATGAGGCGCTCATAGCTAGCTATTAGCAACGAAGAGTAACAAAAATGGCCGCAAGTGCGCCTATAGAAAATCTCGGTTTAAGCTAGCTCTACCACAGGCCTACTGCGTGACCGATCTTGCTCGATACACTGGTTTGCAAATTCATCGATCAGTCGCATTCTAAGATGAAAGAAGCGCAGTCACCGACAACTGCGCCTGTACAAATCCCAATGGAAATTCCGGGTTTAATCTAACATCGTTTTTACCAGCACTCTGCCATCTGGCAAGGGGCTTTCTTGCTTCACCATCAGCTGCGTTTTCTTGGCGAACCAGAATGTCGATATGGAGCCTGGCGCGTTGTAGTCGGTTGTCAGTTTCCAGCAATCGACCATGCCATTCGGTCCAGCAATTTGCTCTTCGCCTATCACCTTAAACAAATAACGGGCCGGTACCGCTTTGCCGCCGGGGTGATAAAAATTAATACTGGCTTCATAGCCGTTTGCCATTGGTAGCATCTGCAATAACTCGACATCGGTTTCAAAATTAAAGGTCGATTCAGGCGAGGCGACATTCAAATCTTTTTGTGTGTTGTCTGCCAGATCTGGCATGCCAACAATGTTTTCGGTATTAAAAACAAAGCCTTCCACCACACGTTTGCCATCTTTCTCAGTAATACGCTGATGCGAAAGCGGTTTGAAAGTGTTCAATTCAAACCAAGAATCTAACCACTTTGTTGAAGGTGATTTTGCGCTGGCGTCCCATCTTTGCGTGATGTGCATGCGTTTTTTACCATCACGCATTTCAAATCGTACTTCACGCGACCAGATATCAATTGGCATATTGCTGGTAGCGTCTTTCATATAACGCAAATAATGATGAACGCCCTCTTGCAAGAGCTGTGAGCGACTAAATTCTTGCCCAACTTTGATCTGATCTGTACTCGCGTTGGCGGTACTTACTTGACTCAGCATGAGCGTAAAGGATACCACAAGGGTGCTTGAGATTTTATTGAAAGGTGTCAGCATTCTTACCTAAAAAAAGAGAGAGTGATTATCGACAAAAGCGACTGATAGTCACGCAGCGAAACGCATTTCGATAAAAAATTTCGACGCAGTGACACGCTCATTGGCGGATTTTTTGCACACAGATTTGTGTACCTTGTCTTCGATAAGAAGCGCTTGTTTTAGTTCACACAATCTGCACAAAACAAGGTAGATGTTTGTATCAAAGTGTAGATTGAGTGACGCATCATCATACTACTTTAGGACTTACGCAAAATTGCGCTGACTAGGCGCGGAGCCGAAAGCAGTGTTTTGGTAGAATAAGGCGAACGCAGCAACAACGCAACAACGCCAGCGCCGGTTTTGCGCAAGTCCTCTAATTGACAAAGATTAAAAAAGACTTAATTATGTGTTTTTTTAAGGATAAATAATGAAATCAAAAATTTGTACCGCAGCGTTTTTGTGTGTAGTTTTAGTGTCGAATACCTTAGCTTCCGATGCTGGCTCCACCGTAAAACCCGCAGCTCAAACTGCTAAAGAAAAATTGCCTAAGAAAACTGACTATCTGATCTTGAAGAAGGAACTAGAACAAATTTTCAAAAACGACCAAGAATCACGTTTGAAATTAGAAGCAACAAGGACTCAATACGGCGAAGTATCTAAGGAATATCAATCCTTGCAGGCACAGATAGTTGAAGCGGACAAAGCCAATCTCAAACGTGTGAAGGAAATTTTGGATCAATATGGTTGGATAGGTTCCAATAAAATTGGCGCCAGAGCGAATTCTACTTTATCACTGGTGATTCAACATGCGAACGTAACAGAGTGGGAAAAATACTTACCTATGCTACGCAGCGCTGTGAAAGACAAGAATGCAAAAGCGGCCGATTTGGCTTATTTAGAAGATCGTTATCTGACGCTTGGCCTAAAAAAACCGCAGATCTACGGCAGTCAAACTGTTTTTTCTGATGGAGTCATACGCCTTGCCCCCATCGAAGACCCCGAGCATGTTGATGAACGCCGCGCGGCAGTGGGACTAGAGCCAATAGCCAAGTATCTCCAACAATGGAATTTGATTTGGGATGTAGAGAGCTATAAAAAAGCGTGGGAAATGGCGGAGAAAAAAGCGAAAGATGACCACGCTCAATTGATTAGTCGTGCCAGTCAATTCATCGAAAAAAATGCCTACCTTGATGCGGTGAGGGAATTTCAAAAAGCCTTTGAGCTTAAAGATGGCAACCGCTCTAGCTATTACGACGCAGCCTGTGCCGCCGCATTAGCGGGACAGCGCGAGATCGCTTTTACATGGCTTAATCAAGCGCTAGATCACAATTGGACTGACATGATACATATGAAGGGGGACACTGATCTGGACAGCCTACATGGGCTTCCTGAATGGCAGGCCGCAGTGGAAAAGCTACAGGCGAACTTGGTGGTACTAGAGAAAAATTATAACAAGCCTTTACAGGCAGAGTTAGAACAAATTTTAACCGACGATCAAGGGCCACGACAACAAATTGAAGCGACGGTAAAAAAATACGGACGAGATTCAAAAGAACTGAAGGATCTGTGGGCAAATATCGAAAAAAAAGATGCGCTTAATTTAAAGCGTGTCAAAGCGATTTTAGATCAATATGGTTGGATAGGACCAGATAAAGTCGGTGAGCGTGGAAGTATGACTTTATTTTTAGTGATTCAGCACGCCGACGAAAAAGAATGGGAAAAATACCTACCGATGATGCGCATCGCAGTCAAAGAAAAAAAAGCTAAAGGGGCGGATTTAGCTTTGCTAGAGGATCGCTATTTAGCGTTTGGCTTACATCAGCGTCAAATCTACGGAAGTCAATTACAGGAGGTCAATGGAGTCACCCGGCTCATGCCAATTGAAGACCCCGAACACGTAGACGAGCGTCGTGCTGCAATCGGTTTACAGCCGATTGCAGCATACATCAAGCAGTGGAATTTAACTTGGAATATAGAAGAATTGAAGAAGGCCTGGGAGTTGGAAGAGGAGAAAGCTACGGAAGAAGCGAAGAAGAAATAAACGCTAGTCGATCCGAGCATTTTACTGTTCAGAGAGGCTGTATATCAATTTGAGTAAATTCATTCTCGGCTCCATCAATTTAGGGGTAGCTATGCGCAGGCAAACTTGTAGCTACCCAGTAAATAATCAATCGTCTGGTGAGTCGATACAAGGCTGGACTCTTTTTCCTCGCGACCTACAATTCTAGCTTGAAGACATTCGAGACGCGAAGCAGCTAAGCAAAGGGTTTTTATATGAAGGTGCACGAACAAATCAAAGCGTATATTGCAAGTCAACCCGAACCAAAACGCAGTGACATGCAGGAGCTACACTGCATGATAATGGCGCTGATGCCAGACGCCAAATTGTGGTTCTTAAGTGGCAAAGACGAGAATGGTAAAACGGTCTCTAACCCTAACATAGGATATGGATTCCAGACCATGAAATACGCTGATGGAAAAACCAAAGAGTTCTACCAAATTGGCATCAGTGCAAACACCATTGGGATCTCTGTTTATATCATTGGACTAGAAGATAAAAAATACCTAGCCGAGACTTATGGAAAAGAACTCGGCAAGGCAAGCGTAACCGGATACTGCATCAAATTTAAAGCGCTCAAAGATATCAACAGCGATGTCCTTCTGAGCGCCATACGAGATGGTATTGCGCAAACTAGCGACCATAGTCAGCTCTAAATTGAGCTTCGCCTATGATGCCCGAGGTCGCCAAAGAAATGTGTACCAAGATCGCCGTATTGACGAATAACTACACGCACCGCAAAAGACTTATGCGCTGAAAAAAATCACTTGAGTGTTGTCGCACATGGGCGATCTAAATCTTTGATCGTGTTTTTACACTTTATTAGCAATCCCAGTTCGTTTGCTTGCGTTTGCGTTACACGTTCAAATGCCACGTCGTAATCGGGATGAAGAGTGTTCATTAGACGATCCCAAATTGTTGTCCATAAACCGTAATTGTGTTTGAAATATTGGTGATGCATATTGTGTGAAACCGAGGTACTGAGCCACTTTCCTAGCCAATGGCGATGGGTATTCGCTGGTAATATTTCATAGCCTAGATGTGCATAAACGTTATAGCCAATCTGAAATAGCATATACGCATTGATCGCTGCAAAGTGACTGGTGAACGTTGTTTCTACTAATACATCTGCGCTATCTGTTCGGATGACCTGATACTTGGCGACGCCCACGTTATCGGTGCTGGCTGCCAAAGTCAGAATGACCTGCGTCGCACGCAGTCAAACACAGAAATATCGTCAGGGTTAGGAACGTTTTTATATCAAATCCATTCCATTTCATTTGATTAGGACTTACGCAAAACAGACGCTGGCGTTGTTACGTTCGCCTTGTCGTACAAATGTACTGCCTGCGGCTCCGCGCCCAGCCAGCGCAATTTTGCGTAAGTCCTATTGGGAGACTATCTTTAAAAAAATTATTGTAAAAGCCGACCGCACTCAGTTATGCACGTTCA